>CAYUXD010000470.1:0-1508 GCA_964448655.1 uncultured Eubacteriales bacterium | reverse complement strand
CTGGAGAGTTAGGTTTCTCTGTTAAAAAAGCTGTTTAATAAAGCTAAAAAACTAAAAAACAAATTCGGAGAAGATGTCGAACCTCTTTATGATAGACTGGCCCTCTTTCTTAAAAGCCTGGAAAAAAACCATCTCATCTTCTATAGAAGAGAAGACAAATAAAATTGGAGTCAGACTTGCAAAACTTGCGTAATTTATCGGCGAAAAAAAAGGGACAGGCCCCTTTTTTTTAACAAAGAGGACATTCTCAACTTGTAGGCAGAACAACAGAAAAAGTAGCCTGTCCCCTTTTTCCCCAATTTTGCAAGTTTTGCAAGTCTGACCCCAGGCTTATTGAACAAAAAAGGAATTTCTTATAGAATAATTATTCAAAAAAAGGAAATATGTCTATACTTCAAATTGTAAAGTACGGTAATCCAACCCTTACTAAAAAAGCTGAAGAAATAATAAATCTGGATAAGTATATCGAGCAACTTGCTCAGAATATGGTTCAAACCATGTATGCGGCTCCTGGAATTGGCCTTGCGGCTCCTCAAATCAATGAAAGCAAAAGATTAATAACCGTTGATCTTTCTGTCGGGGAGGACAGTCAAAATCTGATTATCCTCATAAATCCCGAACTCATTAGCCAGGAGGGAGAAGTCATCTCCGAAGAAGGCTGCTTATCGGTTCCTGATATTAATGAAAAAATCGCCAGACCCTATCGTGTTATTGTCAAAGGCATTGATCTGAAGGGTAATGAAAAAACTGTTGAAGCAGAAGGACTTTTAGCCAGAGTTCTCTGTCATGAAATTGACCATATTAACGGAAAATTATTTATAGACCACCTCTCTCTCCTCAAAAAAGGTCTTATCAAAAAGAAACTGAAAAGAGCGATCCAAATGGGCAAGATTTAATGAAAATTGTCTTCTTTGGCAGCACTGTCTTAGCCCTTCCTTCTATAAAAAAACTCATGCAAGCGGATCACAGCATCGCTCTCATTATCACCCAGCCTGACAGACCCTCGGGAAGAGGGAAAAAACTTGTGCCTTGTCCCGTAAAAAAAACTGCTTTGGATCTGAACATCTCTTTTTATCAGCCTTTAAAAATAAGAAAAGACCAAACCGCTCTGGATAAAATAAAAGAAATGGAGCCAGACCTTAATGTAGTCGTGGCCTACGGACAGATTATCCCCTCCTCAATCATCTATCTTCCCAGATATAACTCTTTGAATGTTCATTTTTCCCTTTTGCCAAAATACCGAGGGGCGTCCCCTGTCCAGTGGGCTCTCTTAGAGGGGGAAGATAAAACAGGGATCACTATTTTTGAACTCGACGAGAAGATGGATGAAGGAGACATCCTTATCCAGGAAGAAGTCAAAATTTTTCCTGATGAGAATGCAGCAGAGCTGGAAGCTCGCTTAGCACAAAAGGGAGCAGATCTTCTGATAAAGACGCTAGCACAAATTTATAAATTAAAGCACATCAAACAGGATCATTCTCAGGCCACTTACGCCCC
Organism: uncultured Eubacteriales bacterium; assembly: GCA_964448655.1. Taxonomy (GTDB): domain Bacteria; phylum Acidobacteriota; class Aminicenantia; order Aminicenantales; family Aminicenantaceae; genus SOIV01. Next base: position 11 of record CAYUXD010000470.1, on the reverse strand, counting down.
TAAAATAAGTA
>CAYUXD010000469.1:0-1511 GCA_964448655.1 uncultured Eubacteriales bacterium | reverse complement strand
TATCAAGTTTCAAGTCCTCACATCAGTGCCACTGTTTCAGCTCCAGACGTAGTAGGCTTGAATCCCTTTGATATCTCAATCGAGCTTGAGAATACAGGATTAATCGAGGGCACAGTGACAGTTAGTATTCAGCCTGATGTCAATATTCAACCTAATGGTTTTCCCAAGGAGGTTGTTGTTCCCGCGGAAGAGAAAAAGCTTGTCACCTCAACCCAGCAGATCGTACAGACAACAGCCTTCACGATAAATTTAACAGGAGATTATGAAGAGAGTGTCACAAAAGATGTCCTGTATGGATTGGGTGCAGAAATTTCAGTCACTCCCCATGCTTTATATCCTGAAGGAAGAGTGGAGATACCGGTTAAAGTGACCAATACAGGGCTGTTGGAGAATCAAGTGGGCATAGATTTCATGTTGAGCTTGAAAGGCACTCAAGCAGCCCAATTGCCCAAATCGTACTATTTGCCGGTTGGTCAATTTGTGGAAGATATTCTCGGTTTTGATTTGAGTGCAGGGATTTATACTTTATCCTGGAGCTCTCTTTATAGTGCAGCGGAGATAAGTTTTGGAGTGAAGCCCCTGGAGAAGATGGAGATGACTGCTGGGTTAGGGGTGCAGACAGAGGGAGTTTTCCCCTTGAATGTGAGTCTTACCAACGCGGGCTTCGATGATTTTTCGGGCAGCATCTCTGTAGAATCAGAAATCCATTCATCCTTCCAAGAAGTCACACTGGCCTCAGGGTCTTCAAATATCTTCACTTTCAGCATTATTCCCGAAGGGATAGCTGACGGGGAATACAACCTTCTGGTTAAGCTTCTAAGGTTGGATAACACACCAGTCCGGGAACAAACTGTTTCTCTGGCTGTGACCAAGCCTCAATTTGCTCTTACGTCCATACCCACAGGATTAATTTTTAGCACCGGTGAAGATGCTTCGTTCCCGTTCACTCTCAAGAACACAGGTTCTCAGGAAGGAAGGGCAAGCTTCAAGGTCGAAGTGATGGATATGGAAAGTGCAGAGGACCTTTATCTGGGCGCCGGGCAGGAGAAAGGCCTTTCCTTTGCCTTCCTGGTTCCGGATGACCTGCCTCAGGGGGATTACGCTGGCAAATACACGTTAGCCCAGGAGGGAGCACCGCTGCCTTTGCAGGGAGAGTTCAGGTTCAATGTCCAGGGAATTGACATAGATGTCGAGGCTCAGCTTGACAAGGTTTCATATACGGAAGGAGAGACAGCTCTGCTGACTCTGACTATTACTAATAATTCTCAGGCCTCAATCGACCTCTTTGCCAAGGTGAATTACAGAGATTATGAGGAAGAGCAGAGCTTTGCCTTAGAGGCATCCTCTTCTCTGTATTTTAGCATTCCTCTGCCCGAGATAACCGAAGAAAAAGTCTTTTATGGAATATACCATCGAGATGGTCGGGGGATCCACCTCAATGATATCTACATTTACAAAAAAGAAGAAGGAGTAGAAGTATTAACAGATAAGCAGGTTTATTATCCGGGAGA
>CAYUXD010000468.1:0-1517 GCA_964448655.1 uncultured Eubacteriales bacterium | reverse complement strand
TTCACATCTGGCTTGATATTTTCCAGATCTGACTTTGTCTTCAATTGCACCTCAAAAGATTGAGAATTCTTGACTTTTTCCCGACTTGCATTCTCCGTCGGATACTTGCCAGTTTGCCGGCCCTTTAATTTAGGTTCGTAGCGCTCTCTTTCAAGGGCTTTTTCCAGGTTAAGTTTCTTAGTTGACATTGAGGACCTCCGCTGTTAGCGCTGTGAAATCTTTGGCTCCGTTAGATCGAGGAGCATACTCAAAGATGGTTTGGTTTTGAATCCTGGCCTCCCCTATTGACACATTCTTTCGTATCCTCGTCTGGAATACTTTCGATCCCCATCTTTCTCTTGCTACATTTTCAATTTCTCTTGAGATGATTGTCTTTTTCTCATATAGGTTTATCAAGATGCCAAAAATGTCGATCGGTCTATTTCCTCTGGCTGCAATATCATCGGCCACTTCGATATATCTTTCAGCTCCCATGATGGCATCTATTCCCGGGCTTACGGGGATCAAGAGTTTGTCACAAAAGATAAGTGCGGCCCTGTTGATAAGGGTATCTGTCGGGGAGAAATCACAAAAGACATAATCGTAATCAAATTCTTGGATAAATGAAATACGCTCCTTGAATTTAAATATCCCAAAGTCGTCTTTGGTTAATTCCCTCTGGGCATCGTAAAGCCGCTTTCGGCCTGAGGTGATGATATCCAGGTTCTTGCGAACCTCAATGATCACGTCCTTGTGGTCATCAATAAGCAGCTCTGAGAGTGTGTGTTCCGAGGCAATATTGAAATGGCCTCCAACGTTTCCCTGGGGGTCACAGTCAATAATCAGAACCCTCTTGCCTTTATGGGCAAGGCCGGCTCCGAGATTTATGGCTGTGGAAGTTTTGCCGACTCCACCCTTAGACGTTGAGATAGCTATCCTCTTCAATGTTTATTTCCTCCTACTTCGATTGTCCCGCAGTAGCAGCACCGGAAGGCCGGTAAGGTGCCAGCGAACGCGTAGGATTGGCTCTGCAGTTTTCCTTGATTCTTTATATTTCTTACCTGATGCTGCGCCCATACACGCATCTTCCCTTATAATCTAGAAAACTTATAGCACAGGAAAAATCTGATGTCAAAATGATAAACTTATTCCCTCCCTTTTTTTGAAAATCTTGGTTATTTATTTATGAAAATGCAAAAAATTATACGGTTTTTTTAGATGCAAAAGAGAAGAGCCATTTCTAACGCTTCTATCACTTTCGCCTTTCCCTTTTCCTGCGTTGTCCCTTGCGACGTTCCTTCAAAGACCGCCGTTCCTCTCCAGCTCGGCGCTCAGGTCCCGGATATCTTAAAGCATCTCTTTTCTTTTTCTTATCCATACCAAACCCTCCAATTTCAATTAGTTTCTTCTAATATCCCATAAAAGTCGTGGCAAATCAAATATAAATTCGGAATTGTAAGCATCTCCATTTCCGTTATTAGAAAAGGTTTTGGAAAATAGCCTGGCTCCCTTCAGATTTTTAACGCCATTCTCCATTC
>CAYUXD010000467.1:0-1519 GCA_964448655.1 uncultured Eubacteriales bacterium | reverse complement strand
TAAATCAAGCCCCTACATAAATCAAGCCCCTACATAAATCAAGCCCCTACATAAAAAAAGCAGTTCATCCCTTTGGGAACATCACCAAGCAATAAAATAGATCAAAACCTTACATTGAAGAATAGAAATTTGGGTTTGGTGGATCAAATCCCTACGTTAATAAATAAAGGCGGGCTTGATGAATCAAGTCCTTCCATAATTTTACGGGTTTGATGAATCAAATCAATATATAGATAAATAAAAGGTGGGCTTGATGAATCAAACCCCTACAAGTATTTTGTGGAAGGCGGAGATGGCTCTGTCTATATCTTTATCACCAATATCCTTATGGGTAACAAAACGAATCCTTCTTCCTGAGGTAGCTAATGCTAAGATTTCTTGTTCTTTTAATTTCTCTAAAAATTCAGGAATAGAAATCTTGGGATGATTAAAACCAAAGATGATAATATTCGTTTCAACGTCATCTGGATTGAGGGAAACCCCGGGCAGCTCGACGATGGCTAAAGCCAGTCTCTTCGCTCTTTCGTGGTCCTCTTTTAACCTGTCCACCATTTCTGTCAGGGCAACTATTCCTGGAGCGGCCAGAACTCCTACCTGTCTCATGCCTCCCCCAAGCGCTTTTCTCACCCGGCGGCCAAAATCAATAAAGTCCCTCGGACCCGTCAGCATTGAACCCACAGGAGCAGAAAGTGCTTTGGAAAGACAGAACATTATAGAGTCGCCAAGGGCAGCATACTCTTTCACGGGAATTCCAGAGGCAGCACTGGCGTTGAAGACACGAGCTCCGTCAAAGTGAATTTTTAGATCATGCTTATCCGCAATTTTTCGGATCGCTTTTAAATTTTCCATGGGGACAACTGCCCCACCCCAGTTATTATGCGTATTCTCAACACAGATAAGAGAGGTTCGAGGATTATGCACACTGGGCTTTCTGATGTTTCTCTCCACTTCTTCTGGGTCCATTGCGCCTCGGTTGGAAGGCAGGGGTCGAGGAAGTACTCTGGCGATAAAAGTCAAATGAGTAGATTCCAGATTGTAAAGATGAGCCCGCTCCTCCACGATGACTTCATCTAATTCTCTTGTCCAACCATTTATGGCAATAGAATTGGCCATTGTTCCCGAGGGGACAAACATGGCAGCCTCTTTGCCCATTTTTTCTGCGGCTAAAGATTCAAGTTTCTGGGCTGTAGGATCATCTCCTAAGACATCATCCCCTACCTCAGCCTCAGCCATGGCTTTTCTCATATTTTCGGTAGGACGTGTGACTGTATCGCTTCTAAAATCTGAATAATCGGCCATCACTTTTTCTCCTTTTGTTAGAGGCATAATTATAAGAAAAATGAGTTCTTTCAGCAAATAAAAGTGCGGATTTGGTGAATTAAATCCCTACATAGGAGAAACCAGACCTAGACAAAGGTGGGCTTGATAAATCAAGCCCCTACATAAATCAAGCGCCTACATAAATCAAGCCCCTACATAAATCAAGCCCCTACATGAATCAAGCCCCTATATAAAACAT
>CAYUXD010000466.1:0-1543 GCA_964448655.1 uncultured Eubacteriales bacterium | reverse complement strand
TTCCCAACCTTCTGGTTAATGGAGCCTCAGGGATTGCTGTCGGCATGGCCACAAACATCCCTCCCCATAATCTGAATGAGGTTTTAGAGGGCATAATTCATTTTGTCCGAAATCCCAAAGCCAGCTTGGAAGACATCATGAAGTTTGTTCCTGGCCCGGATTTTCCAACTGGAGGATATATTTTCGGTTTGCAAGGAATAAAAGATGCTTACAGAACAGGAAGAGGAATCATTTGTTTAAGGGCAAGGGCCATGATTGAGAGAGGCAGGAAGAATGAGAGAGACAGAATCGTCGTAACTGAAATTCCCTATCAAGTGAACAAGTCACGGCTTCTGGAAAACATTGCTGACCTTGTGAATAGTAAAAAAATAGAGGGGATTGCAGATATAAGGGACGAATCGGATAGGGAAGGCATGCGAGTCGTTATCGAGATTAAAAAGGGAGAACTTCCTGAGATTATTTTGAACAACCTCTACAAGCACACAGCTCTTCAAACATCATACGGAATTATTATGCTGGCGATAGTCGAGAAACAGCCGAAGATGCTCAATCTTCTTGAGGCGATGCGCTACTTTGTTTCCCATCGACAGGATGTGGTGCGACGCCGCACACGCTTTGAATTGAAGAGAGCAGAATTAAGGGCTCATATTTTGGAGGGACTGACTATTGCCCTGGATAATCTGGATGAGATCATAAGCCTTATCCGTTCTTCTCGAACGGTCGACGCGGCAAGGAACGGCCTCATCACCAGTTTTCATCTGACCAAGACTCAAGCTCAGGCCATCCTGGATTTACAGCTGCAAAAACTGACTCGACTGGAAAGGGAAAAGATTCAAAGAGAATACGAGGAATTGAAAAAAACAATCTTAAAATTGAAGAAAATTTTAGGCAGTGAAGAGCTTATTCTGGATATAATCGTGGAAGAGCTGAAACAGATAAAAGAGGATTATCAGGATGAGAGGAGAACAGAGATCAAGAAGGAGGAGATCACAGAGCTCAGGCCAGAAGATTTAATCAAAGAGGAAGATGTCGCCATCACTTACACCTCATCCGGCTATGTTAAACGCACTTCTCTGAGCTACTACCATTTCCAGAGCCGGGGAGGGAAAGGGAAAAGAGGTATCAGCATGAAGCCTGAAGATGTGGTCCAGGACCTCTTTATTTCCTCTACCCATAGCTATCTTTTATTTTTCACCAACAAAGGGCGCCTCTACTGGTTGAAAGCTTTGGAAATACCAGATGTGGGTGTTTCTGGCCGAGGAAAATCCATAAAGAATCTCCTCCAGTTAAGCCCAGAAGAGAAAGTTCGTTCTGTTGTTGCCGTGAGAGATTTTTCCGGCAATCGCTATGTGGTGATGATAACCTCGAAAGGACGGATGAAAAAATCAAAATTGAGCGACTTTCAAAACATCCGCCGAGGGGGTATTATCGCTATCGGTCTCGACCGCAAAAGTGAATTGCTTACGGCAAAGCTGACCGATGGCCAAAGGGATATTTTAATCGGGACAAAGCTAGGAAAAGCCATCAAGTTCAAAGAAAGCGA
>CAYUXD010000465.1:0-1545 GCA_964448655.1 uncultured Eubacteriales bacterium | reverse complement strand
CGCCCTTTCAGGGCTCGCAATGACATTGTAAAAATATATATTGCGTTTATATTAGCTTGGATGGAAGCCATGTGACTGAATAGAATCAGTATAATAAGAGTCTTAAAATTATGAAAAAGCTAATAAGGGATAGTGTCTTAAAGATTGAGCACTATCAGCCGGGATTGCCTCTCGAAGTTCTCAAAAAAGAACTTGATCTGGGCAGAGAGATTTGCAAGCTTGCCTCTAATGAGAATCCCCTGGGCCCTTCACCTCTCGCCATCGAGGCAGTCAAAAAATCTCTGGAAGATGGCCACCTCTATCCTGATAATAGCTGTATTTTTTTAAGGGACAAAATAGCTGATTATCTTGGAATTTCACCCAAAACGCTGTGGATAGGTAATGGCACGACGGAGTTGATCTTCCTCATGGGTGTTGCATTCTTGGATCCTGGAGATACGTTCATTACGAGTGAATCTTCCTTCATCATGGCCAAGATTGTTGCCCAGGTCATGGATCGCAGGTTGATAGAGGTGCCGCTAAAAGAATACAGGCATGACCTTGACGCAATCTTAAAGACAATAACCAGTGATACAAAGATAGTCTATCTCGACAATCCGATGAACCCGATTGGCACTTTGATCACCCAGGAAGAAGTTTCAGAGTTCATGGAAAAGATTCCCGAAGATATCGTTGTGGCCTTCGATGAGGCTTATTATGAATATGTAAATAGAGAGGATTTTCCGAATACACTGAAATATATTGAAGAAGGAAGGAATGTTATAGTATTTCGAACTTTTTCCAAGTTGTATGGTTTAGCTGGCCTCAGGGTTGGATATTGTGCAGCTAGAGAAGATTTCATTAATGCTTTCCTAAAGGTAAGTCCACCATTCGCTGTTAACAGGTTTGCCCAGATAGCTGCGGCTGCGGCTTTGGAGGATAAAGAACATATAAAGAAAACAAAAGAGATAAATGAATCTGGCAAAAAGTTCCTGTATGAGAATTTCGATAAGATGTCTGTTTTTTACATTCCTTCTGAAACAAATTTTGTAACTTTAGATGTAAAGAAAGATACAGAAAGAATATGTGAGGAACTTCAGAAAAGCAATGTGGTCGTCAGACCTTTAACGATGTACGGAAAACCCACATTCTTGCGGGTGACAATAGGAACACCGGAGCAAAACACGAGATTTATTGATGCATTTAAAAAAATCTATCAGTAAAAAAAGCAATAAAAAAAGGGGACAGGCTACTTTTTCTGCATGGACTGTCAATAAAAAAGAGGACAGGCCCCTTTTTCTGTGGGAACTGTTTCTGGGGGACTATCCTTTTTTTCTGGCCGAATGCCAGATTGGAATGCCAAATGAATACAAAATGGGGCCTGGCCCCATTTTTTTAGGAACTGCCTCCTTGCCGAATGTTGACTGACTCAAATTTTTCATAAGTAGCAAGTTCCGCGCGGACATTCTTCTTTTTTTGATTCGGTAATAAAAAAATGAAAATGAGAAAAGCAGGCCAAGAAGAAGTGAGGGTATTGCTGGGTAATGTTGCCATAGCAAGAGGTAT
>CAYUXD010000464.1:263-1559 GCA_964448655.1 uncultured Eubacteriales bacterium | reverse complement strand
GAGAATCATCCTCCACAATCAAAATGTTTGCTTTGCTCACCTCAGCCTCCTGGAATCTGGATAAGAAAAATCGTGCCCTGTCCTATCTTCCTCTGGACTTCGATCTTACCCTCATGGGCCTCAACTATTTTTTTGGTCAGGTAGAGGCCGATACCTAATCCTTTCTTTTTTCTAGAGAAGAAAGGTTCAAAAATATGTTGCTCATCTTCTTCGGCTATCCCCCTTCCCGAATCTTCGATCTTTACAAACACCTTTTTTTTCCTCTGGTGTGCTCTGATTGAAATCACACCGCCGCTACTGGCTTCAATAGAATTTTTGAGGAGGTTATGGAAGGCCTGACTCATCAAATCCTTATCCGCTTTCAGAGCTATCGACGAAGATTCCAAGTAGCGTATTTCCACTTCTGCTTTATCTGGTTCCTTGATGAGCGACCCACGAACAGACGATACCATCTCTTCAAGGGCAAACGTCTCTTTGCTTAATTTTAGGGGTCTCAAAGAGGATGCAAACTGGTCAATGATTCTAGAAATCTTCTGGATTTCTTCCTTCCCCGCGCCGACCTCTTCTTGCAGGTAAGGTGGGGCTTTTTTTTGAAGAAGCTCAAAAATAAGAGAAACACTGTTCAAGGGATTTTTAATCTCATGACCAACACCAGAAGTAAAAGCAGAAATCTCCCGGTACCGTTCTTTTTCCTTTTTTTCTTCTTCTGCCTCTCTCTTTTTCTCCAGATAATGTCTCTGAAGCTGGTATATACCTAAGAAAAAAATGATGCCTATAACAGAAATAAGTCCAAAAATTAAAAAGAAATTTCGTCGCGAATAGACAACCATTTCTTCTAAGTTCTTCAGAGAATAACCTAAGTAAAGAAAATATGCTTTTCCTTCTTGGGCAGAAAAAGGAGAAAAATAGTTGAATATTTTCCCTGCAGGGGAATCTATTATCCATGATTCTTCATCTTTTATGGATTGAAGAGAAAGGGGGAGGTATCCTTCAAACTGAGAACCCCAGCTTAAAACTTCCTTTTTTTCATTAAGCAGGGCCATGTAATAAATGTTTTCTTTTCTGGAATAGGACTCGAAGACCTCATCCGCTGAATAATTCTCCCTTAAAAAGTGAGATATATTGACTTTTAAAATTTCAGCCGTAGCTTGAAGCTGCTCCTTGACTAACTCTTCTGTTTTATTTTTAATGTACGCTCTATTCAAGGATGAGAGAACAAAAAAAATTACAATCATCCCTATAAAAGGAAGGGAAAAAAAGAGATTCCGAAGAAGCCGAGAAAGAAGTAGTCGTTGA
>CAYUXD010000464.1:0-253 GCA_964448655.1 uncultured Eubacteriales bacterium | reverse complement strand
GGGAAAAAAAGAGAAGAAAATTCTTGCTCCTCAAAATCCTTTGCCTTTTCCTCTCTTTTTGTGCTTCATACCGCTTCCCCTCCAAGCCGGGAAGCCGCGCTTATCCCTGAGAATAATAATTTCTCCCCTGAATCGTATTTGCCGCGCAATAATATTTTGATTCCCTTCTTTTGAATAGAGGGAACCGACCACTTCAAGTTCTTCCCCTTTGTGAAAATCGTGTGTGAAAAATCGGGCCGGACTGATCTCCACA
>CAYUXD010000463.1:0-1572 GCA_964448655.1 uncultured Eubacteriales bacterium | reverse complement strand
GATGCTCATTGAGCGTCTTTTTTGCCCAATCAGGAAAGCCTGTAAAATTGTCATAATGCTCGTTGTAAAAACAAAAATTATCCGCGAGCTCCCGTCTCACGATGAGTTCTTCCAAAAAAGATTGTTGCTTACTGGTTGTCGTGCTGCTTTTCTTGATTTCAAGCACAACTCGCTGGGCAGAAATTTGGCCAAAGTGAAGATAAGGAGATAGGTTTGATTGGCCAACCTGGTTTGGATCATTTCTTTTTGTATCATAGTCTGTAAGCTTATGCTGTATAAAATGGTTCAACGTTTGCTTGGCTGCCTTCTCCCCAGGCTTAATCCAGTCAACTTCTGGAACCTTTCTATCGATTTTCAGGCTCTTTTTCACTCTGCCCCAATCTGTCTCCTCAGCCTTTTCTTTCCAGGCAAAAGGATGTTTCTTGAGATTTGGAAACTCATCCAAAAATTCACTCAACTGACTTTTCACTTTTGGGCGGAAAGTATAGGCTGCAAATTCCTGTTTGGGTGAGGCTATCCAGCAGGGAATGATATTATGGGCATCAACTTCATAAACAGGAATGTCAATCCTATTCAACACACCTTTTTTCCATGCTTTTTTCAAGCGCAGCGGATCAAAGTCAGTGATGAGAGCACTAATCTCGTTTTGTGCCGCAAATTTTGGTATCTCTTGTTCGGATGAGCCCAAAATAAGAAAAAAAGGAATATTTTTTTCGCTTAGCTTTTTCTCTGTTTCCTGGAAGCCCTGAAGCATAAAGCCGTACTGTCTAATAGTCGCTCCGAGAAATTGAGGGGCTAAACAGAAAACCACTGCTAGAGGCGCTCTTTGTTTGAAGGCAAGTTCCTGGGCAAAGAAGAGCGCCCAGTTGTCATGAACGCGCTGGTCCCGGCTCATCCAATAGACTATCGCACCGGATTTCTCTTTTGCCTTTTTTAGTATCCTTATGCGTTCATTTTTCATGTTTTTTTGTCAGTAATTATATACTAATTGATGTTTTGAAAGTATAATATGGCTTTTCATTATGTTGTTCTTTTGGTCAGCGTCGCATCAAGATAAAAGATATTTTTTTGGTGTTCCATTCCAGAGAGGTGCATGTATGAAGATAATAAGAAAAAATATTTATATTGTTTTTGTTTTTTTCCTGTTATTAACATTTTCAAACGCCTATTCGCAGTGGTTTGTTGACGTGGAAACAGGATTAGCATCCAGCGGATACAATAACGTGAGAATACCTAGGGACACTGGTACTGAATTCTCCCTCTCCAAAGACCTAAAAACAGACTCCGCCTTTTTCTTCAGGTTGCGCTTGGGATATCAAATAGGTCAAAAACACACCCTATCTGTTTTTGTGGCTCCCCTGAGCCTTAATGCTTCAGGCAGCGTTAACAAGTCAATCAGATTTTATGAGGAAGATTTTCCCTCTGATATACCACTAAAGGCTGTCTACCGCTTTAATTCTTACCGCCTGACCTATCGATATGACTTCATAAGAAAAGAAAATTTGAAGCTTGGCTTCGGATTCACTGCCAAGATAAGGGACGCTGCCGTCAGTGTCGAAGGAAATAACAAAA
>CAYUXD010000462.1:0-1578 GCA_964448655.1 uncultured Eubacteriales bacterium | reverse complement strand
TTATCATCCCCTGGCTATTATTAGAAAAAACGTTTAAAAAAAGAAAGGAGAGAATCCCATGAATTCAGGGCATAGCCTATCTTCAGTTTCTGGATGATCTCTTCAGAAATATCCCTCTTTTTGAGATACTCAAGGGCCTTCTCGCCTTCTTTGGTTGCAAACAGGTTTTTCTTGAAAAAAGCGAGAGTGTTTTCGTTTATTTTGAATAATTTTTCTTCTAACTTTTGAAGCTGGGGGGAGAATTCTCTTTTCTTGGGCAGAGGTATATTGTATTTTTCAGCCAGATATTTCAAGGCTTCAGGGAAGCTGAGGTTTTCTCGTTCCATAACCAGAGTGAAAATATCTCCTCCTGCTCCGCAGCCGAAACAATGAAAGAGCTGCTTTTGATCATCAACGGTGAAGGAGGGAGCTTTTTCTGAGTGGAAAGGGCAGAGTCCTACATGTTTATTCCCTCGTCTTTTTAAGGTTGTATACTGTGACGCAATCTCTACGATGCTCGCAGTTTGCCTTATTTGGTCAACTATTTCCATGGGTTATCGTTTAATGGATGAAATTTGACTACAAGTAAATATAGAGAGGAGATGCCGGATTGTCAAGTGTCTAAGTATTTGTAAATTAAGGTTTTATAAAAATTTTACGGAAATCATAAAACAAAAAACAAAAATTGGCTGAATGTCGAATTCAAATGAAGTCCGAGGCTATTCAAGGTGATTTATAAGGCTTGCCAGGTATCCTGCGCCAAAGCCGTTGTCGATATTAACCACCCCCACTCCACCTGGACAAGAATTGAGCATTGCCAGGAGAGCAGCCAACCCTTTCATGCTTGCTCCATAACCAACACTTGTCGGAACAGCTATGATCGGAATATTGACAATTCCGGCTATAACGCTGGGCAGGGCTCCTTCCATGCCGGCTACGGTTATAATGACTTTTGCCTTCTTTATTTTATGATACTCGCCAAAAAAGCGGTGAAGGCCGGCTACGCCAACATCGTATATTTTATCTGTTTCATTACCTAAAATATCGCAGGTTACAACAGCCTCTTCTGCGACCGGAATATCTGATGTTCCGGCTGTTATGACAGCTATTTTTCCCTTTCCAGGAATAGGCTTTTGCTGCTTGAGATAGATAACCTTAGCCAGAGAATTGTGGCTCGCTCCCGGTATTTTTTTCTTTAAATTCTCGAAGACATCTTGCCCGACTTTGGTGATAAGCAGATTGCTCCCTTTTTTGATAATTTCCCGGGCGATTTTTAATATCTGCTCATCTGTCTTTCCCAAGCCATAGATTATCTCAGGGAAGCCTTTTCTTAGCTCCCGATGGTGGTCGATTTTAGCGAAGCCTAAGTCTTGATAGGGAAAATCTTTCAGAATAGAGAGGGCCTCTTTAGGGGAGAGCTTACCCTGATGGACCTTATTTAATACATCTTCCAGTTGCGATTTCATCCGCCTGATTCTATCATAGTGGGGTCAGGCTTTCAAAGAAAAAAAGGGAACAGTAAGCATCTCCATTTCCGTTATTAGAAAAGGTTTTGGAAATAGCCTGGCTCCCTTCAGATTTTTAACGCCATTCTCCATT
>CAYUXD010000461.1:0-1582 GCA_964448655.1 uncultured Eubacteriales bacterium | reverse complement strand
CGCAGAAAGCAATCATTTCATCCATCTATACCTCCTTTATCAGAAATAATTATTTTAGCTTTTCTTTTTTTTTATTTGAAGTAATTTCTCTTTTATATTATTAGAGGAAAAAACATTGCGCAAAAAGGATAAAAAGGGATAAAAAGGGGACAGGCTACTTTTTCTGGAAAAAGGAGAAAAGTTTTCTCTTGATGTAAAAGGATTAAAAAATGTAGTTTCCCAGAAAAGTTATCCTGAAGCAGAAAAAGTAGCCTGTCCCCTTTTTAATGTTCCCATTTTAAGTTTTTACATTTTCCTTTTGCCACAAAGATTTAAGTTGGATATAATTATGAAAAATTTATTTGGAGGGAAAGCATGAAGTTTAGAGGTTATTTTGTCGAAGACATACCTCGTCGAAAATTTCTCCAGATGAGCCTTAAAGGAGGAATTGCGCTGGCAGCAACGCCTGCTCTTATGACAGAGCTTTTGTCTTATAAAGGCTCAGAAAAAGCTGGAGCTAAGTTGGCGCTCGATCCTCAAATCCTGAAAAAAACCATAAAGCATGCCCTTGAAAAAGGGGGTGAATTTGCAGAGGTATACGTGGAAAACAGAATTTCGCGCACGATATTGATGGAGGAATCTAAATTCAAGAGTGGAGTATTTGCCTTAAGTCAGGGCGCAGGCGTAAGAGTCATATCTGGAGATAAGACTGGATATGCATACACGGACGATATCACTGAAGAGAAACTCATGAATGCTGCTGAAATCGCCTCTTTTGTTGCCCGAGGGACTAAAGCAATGGGCCCTGTAGATTTAAAGGAGGCCAAAAGAAAATCTTTTATTACAGTCAAGCTTCCTCTTGAAGGAGTGGCAGATGAGAAGCGCCTCGAGGTTATGAAACGGGCCAACCAGGCTGCTTTAGATTATGACCCAAAAATAAAGATGGCTTCAATCAGCTATTATGATGAGATTAGAGGCAGAACCATAGCCAATAGTGAAGGACTCCTACTGAGTGGTGAACTGCCGCTTTTGTTCTTTATCGTTCAAACCTTAGGCGTGGGAGAAAACGCTCGCCACATGGGGCGAGAAAGGCTCAGCCGCCATTCTGGGTTTGAAATGTTTGATGAAGCCAGTCCTGAAGAGGTAGCGCGCACATGTGCTCGAGAATCAATTGCCATGCTTGAGGCCAAAGATGCTCCAGCAGGAATAATGGATGTTGTCATGCAAAACGGATGGGGCGGTGTTCTTGTCCATGAGGCTGTGGGGCATCCTCTGGAAGGAGATGGTATCGCCAGGAAGACCGGAGTATTTACGGGAAAAATGGGAAAGAAAGTGGCCAGTGACGTTTTTACCATGGTAGATGATGGAACTTTGCCCAATTTCAGAGGAACAACAAATTTTGATGATGAGGGAACCCAGATGAAGCGGAATGTCTTGATAAAGGATGGAGTTCTTGTGAAATACATGACCGATATACTTTCAGCCAAGCAGTTGAAAATGGAACGCACCGGAAACGGAAGGCGCGAAAGTTTCCGTTACATCCCCATTCCTCGTATGACCAACACTTTTATCGAAAAAGGGGAGGATAAGCCCGAAGATATTC
>CAYUXD010000460.1:0-1586 GCA_964448655.1 uncultured Eubacteriales bacterium | reverse complement strand
AAGAAGAAATAAATGCCCAGTGCTGTCCGGTGACCTTAAATCAAGCACGGAAGTTTTGTACCAGTTACCAGAAGAGACAATTCAAGCCGTCGCAAATGGCGGACTAACAAAGCTTCAGTTGACGTGGGCTCGTGCACGCACGCTGCCGTACGTCGATTGCTCCGATAACGGTTTTTGGTTGTTCCAGGGTGGTTGGCGTTGGTCCGCCCACGCAAATGAACTTGGACGTTATATAAAATTGGATAATTAAATAAGAAATATTTAATTTACCTTACGTCTGTTTTTGGATTTTAAAATTCAGGAAGTGAGTATAGGCCTCTTCCAGGGGAAAAGAATCTGTTCCGGCTTTACCAACATCCTGGCCTGTTTTTTGAATCATTATCCCTCCTTTGTCCCCACTGCGGTGCAGAAATGAAAGTCATTGCTTTTATCGAAGATCATAAAGTCATAGACAATATCATCGACCACCTCAAACTCAGCTTCCAAGCCGAACGCCCTCCTCAACCTCAAGTTGTCCGACAGAAACCCTTGATGGCGGCCGAAGAGAGCGGAGAGTATTTCTGAAACTGGCTTGGAAAGGTTTTTTTGACTGAATGGGGGGTGGAGCCTATCTTATTGTTGACCGTTTTGTTGTCTTTATTGTTTTGTCTCTATTTGTAGGGCAATTGACCTTGCCGTCTTGTGTGTGATATGTCTATTTTAGGATGTCATCTGGTGAAAATCGCGGAAAATCGCGAGGGATTTGTGACGAACACAAAAAGGAAATTTTTATATTTTTTATGCTGAACTCAAAAAAAACAGAGGTAAAAACATGACGGACTGGAAAAAAATCCGGAGCGATTTTCCAATCACCAAGAACATGATTTATTTTCATAGCGCAGCGATGTCTCCTTCTCCCATTCCTGTCTTCGACGCCATTCGGAAAGAATACCGCAAGCTCCATACACAAGGAGATATCCACTGGACGAAGGATTTAAAAAAAATCCGTAAGCTTTGTTCAGAACTGGCGGGAATGATCCACACCAAAGGAGATGATGTCACCTTTGTCCAAAACACCTCATCCGTCATGTCGCTTCTGGCCATGACCTTTAAAAATCATATCCGGAAGCCCTTCAATATTGTCTCGATGGAGGATGAGTTTCCCGCCTCGACGATCGGCTATGAATACCAGGACCTGGATATGCGCTATGTCCAGCCCGTGGAAGCAAGGTACCCCATTGATAACATCCTGAAACTGTCAGACCGGAACACCGTGGCAGTTGTTACCTCACACGTGCAGTACGCCACTGGATTCCGCCAGGACCTGAAAGCTCTTGGCGAAGAACTGAAGAAAAGAGGAATTCTCTTTATCGTCAATGCCACTCAGTCCTTTCCTTTTTTCCCGATTAATGTCAAATCCATGAATATCGAGGTGCTCTCTGCTTCTGTTCACAAATGGGGATTCACCGGCCATATCGGGACTTTATTCTACACATCTTCCTTATTTCGGAAAAAATATCCTTCTCCCTGGGCAGGATGGATGTCTGTGGCCTCCGAGATCGGAAGAGCACACGTCTGAACTCCAGTCACGAGGACTTATCGCGTAT
>CAYUXD010000459.1:0-1596 GCA_964448655.1 uncultured Eubacteriales bacterium | reverse complement strand
TTACATCGGTTTTTTGATAGATACTATAGACGTGGTCTTTGACTGTTTGCAGTGAAATAAACAGAGTTTCGCTTATCTCTTTATTTGATTTCCCCTCACATAATTTTTGAATGACCTCTTCCTCACGCTTTGAAATATTATATTCCTCTAAGAACTGTTTCATTGCCATAGGACCAATTTTCTGAAGGACTGGTGCGATGAAATATTTTTTGAGATAGGCTCTCCAATAGAGGACGGGTGGAATGTTTCCCGAAAAAAATAACAGAAGATAAATGGCACCAAGTATGCTGCTCTTGTTAGCAAGAATAAAGAGAGTGATGCCTGCACTAAAAATAAATAGGATCAGATAGGCAAATATTAGTACTGCTTTTTGCTTTTTTTCATCCTTAATTTTTTTTGCATTTACGAAAATTTGAGATAGCGCAATGATGAGAACCAGGACTTCTAAAAAGACATAAAGATAGATTATGGCGGATGAGAAAAAAGAGTATTGTTCATCTCCAAAATTTAAAAGATTAGATAGGACCATACTAATGCCGTAAGCAAAGAAAACACCAGCCAGGGTAAAAAAATAGCTCAGGTTAAAAGTTCGCGATAATTTTTTATCTATTATCTCGCGGCATAATCTTATGAACATATACCAGGCAAAAATAAGAAAAGGAAGGCCAAGTAAAGAGAAAAAATGGCCGATTGATTCTATTATTTGGAACGAGGATTCCTGCTGCTGGATTATTTTTTTGGCTATTGCCTGGCCCAATATTCCATATACCCCAAAGACATTAATAAATATTTGAAAATAAAGGTAAGTAGAAAGGTAGTTGAGCCTGTATTTCTTATGCAGCCTGTAAGTGATAAGGATAGCATATATGCCTGAAAAAACAGAGAAAATAATAACTATGATGAAAAGAATATCACCCATTGCCCGATTTCACCCTGTTCCTTTCAACATAGAAGTATACAATAAAATAACATTTACTCAAAAAGATAAAGTGCTTTCCTGAAAATTTAAATCCCACTAAAGTCGTGTTCTTGGGGAATCCTACTTTTGTCGGATGTAAAAGGATTTTTATTTTCGTATTTTAGTAGTGTGAAAGATTTAAAATCGAAAAATAAAATTTTAAAGACCAGATAGGAGGTCTAAATGAATAACAAAAATGAAAAATTTATGAGATTGATAACGAAAATAGAAATCTTCCTTGTGGCTATCGTTCTAACCTTCTTCCTGTTCAACATGATGATTACTCCCTCGGCAATGGAGTTAATGAAGATTGGAAAACAAGCAGGCTATGAAATAATTTCAAATGTGGTGGTATGAATACCGAAAAAAAGGAGATTAACATGAATAACAAGAATGAAAATGCTCTTACTTCAGTCCGCGTTCTGTATGCAACCGCAGGCTCAGCTTACGGCTTTGCATGGGACCGGATGAAAAAATTCTTCCTGGATCTTTTTCTTATTACCGTTATCGTTGGGGTTGTCTGGATTCCGCTCGCAATGATTAAGTCTCTTGATGGACGTGGAACGGTCGGGGGCGTCATCTTAGGCATATTTGGGCTTGCTTACTGGCTCCTTCTTTTGGACCCGATCGATTACGGC
>CAYUXD010000458.1:0-1603 GCA_964448655.1 uncultured Eubacteriales bacterium | reverse complement strand
ATATTTATGGGATCAAGGCTGACTATTTAAGCAAGTTTTTAGAGGCAATCAGAAAGGAAGAAGTGGAGTTTGAGACCATTGAAGTACCTGTTCAACCTCAACATGAGGAAAAATGGAAGACTCTTTATACTCTTTCTAAAAATGAGAATAAGAAATTTGAAGAGGAGGAAATTTTAAGACTAGAGATTGATGATAGGATTTTTTTCACAATAGACCTTCTGCCAAAGGTGTCAATGTACCTGTCTGCCAGGGCACAGGCAGGTCTGGCAAAGGAGAGAAAAGAGGGAGAGGAGGGAATAAAGGCAGAGGACATAAAGGCAGAAGTTACGGAGATGAGTTTACAGGAATATGTAGATTTGTTCGATTGGGAAAGGATATGGCAAGAAATTTATGAATCCAAAACTTTAAATAAACGCTGGAATTTGGTTTTAGATAAAAATGTGCTAAAAAACTTACTTTTATCAGATAGATATAAAATTATGGCACTTCCGCAAGCCTTGGAGGTCAAAAGCGAGGATGATGTGAGACGGGTGGAAGATATGGCACTTTTGGTTATTAAAAAATATCTGGATTTATTTTATAGAAAGCGTGCAAAGCACTTTGAGACGGAAAACTTACATTATGATACAGTCGGAAAACAGTTGCCCCTCTTTGTTTTTGAAAGACAAGACAGAAAGTATATCGTTCAGATAAATAAGAAAAAGAAGGAACTTATCAAAACAATAAAGAAACTGCTGAAAGATTTGAACGAACTATATAAGGAAGAATCCGAAGAGTTGCCGAGAGTTTATTTTGACCGTAGTTTATACCTGCCTATTCTCTTGCAAAAGAAGAAGAAAAATAAAGGTGATGAAATAGACAAAATATCTCCTGAAGGTCTTGTTGAGAGTGAAAGAGATTTTATCCAAGGATTAGGGGAGTATTTAAAGAATAACAAAAGCAAATTCTCGGATATTGAAATCTATCTTTTAAGGAATTTCCCTAAGTCAGGCGTCGGGTTTCAACTCCAGTGGTCAGGTTTCTATCCCGACTTTATCATGTGGATAAGAGGCAGGAGACAGACCATTGTTTTTATAGACCCAAAAGGATTGGGGCATACAAAAAGCTTACATAACGAAAAGATAGCATTTGCTGGATCCAAACAAAAAGGCGACACAGGAATAATAACCATCAAAGATATACAACGACAGCTCGGCGAACATAACATAGCGTTAGAATCATTCATACTTTCGGATACTTCCTATGATGATTTGGTAAAAGGAGAAACACAATATCCTTCAGAAGATGAATATATAAACCATCATGTGTTATTTTTGGATGATAGTGACTGGCCTGGAAAATTATTTAGCAACCTAATAACCTCCACTGCCCAGAAAAAATGAGGGAGAGAATGAGAGAGGGGTCATATCTTTACTTTTGACTTTCCGATGTCTTAAGTTATTAATATAAGGATTAACCAGCCTTTCACTCGCAAAAATCAAGAATAAAAATGTGACCCCCTCCACATGTGCAGCGGAGCGGTCCGAGTCCCGATGCCTATCGGGAAGAGTCGGTGAGACCCTATGGGAGAACTTTGCGGGCCAAGCGAGCTTAGTTCCATGAA
>CAYUXD010000457.1:0-1607 GCA_964448655.1 uncultured Eubacteriales bacterium | reverse complement strand
CGACTTATCTTCCTTGGCTGGGTTATTTCGACTTAATAGATAGTGTAGATAAGTTTGTGTTTCTCGACGATGTGCATTTAGAGAAATGCAGTTGGCAAGTGCGAAATAGAATAAAAACTTCGAATGGGGAACTATATTTTACTGTTCCTATAAAGAGAACCAAAGGTAGAGATGAATTAATAATAAACGAAGCGATAATTAATGACAGTGAATCATGGCGAGATAAGCACTTAAAAAGTATATATTTTGCTTATAAAAAATCACAGTTTTTCGATGAGGTTTATTTTGTCTTGAGGGAACTACTCAGTTACGAGACCAACATGTTAAGTAAGTTAACTTGCAATATCATTACCTCTTTCTGTGGCAGAATGGGCATAGATAAGGAATTCATACTTTCTTCGGTTTTGAAAGGAGTATCTAGCGAAAAAGACGCACGTTTGGTTTCCATATGCAGAGAGATCGGATGCAACAAATATCTTTCTCCAATAGGTTCTGCCGCATACATAGAGAAGAATTCACCGGGAGGAGAATTTGCACAGAGTGGTATCGAGCTCTTGTATCAGAATTACGAGCATCCTGTTTATCATCAACTTTATGGTGAGTTTAAATCGCATATAAGTGTGATTGATTTGTTTTTCAACCATGGATTTGATAAAAGTTTAGAAATAATAAGAAGCGGAAGAAGAAAGCCTATCGATTATTTATTTTTCAGAAAGAACGACTTGAAAATTACTGAGCAGAAGTGAAAACAGGAAATAGAATATCTGTAGACAATTGGCGGGTCTTTATAATTGCGGAAATCTCTGCAAATCATGGTCAGAATTTTAACCGAGCCGTGGCACTGATAAAAAAAGCAAAAGAATGCGGTGCAGACGCAGTAAAATTTCAGGCCTACACACCGGACACTTTGACTATCAATGCCGGCAACAAATATTTTCGAATCAAGCACCCCAAGTGGGGAGGGCAGACGTTATATGAGCTTTACAAAAAGGCATATATTCCGTGGGAGTGGCTTAAAAAACTTAAAAAGGTTGCAGAGGATTTGGGGATTGTGTTTTTTGCCACGGCCTTTGACAAGACCAGCGTAGATTTTCTCGAAGAGTTAAATGTCCAAATCCACAAGATTTCATCGTTTGAGCTGGTGGATTTGCCGCTTATAGAATATGCAGCAAAAACAAAAAAGCCACTAATCTTGTCAACAGGAATGGCAACTATTTCAGAGATAGAGGAGGCAGTCAATACCGCGAGAAAGGCAGGAGCGAAAGAAATAGTCCTGTTAAAGTGTGTATCGAGCTATCCAGCCAGGCCTGAAGAGATGAATTTGAAGACAATTTCTCATATGAAGGAACTTTTTAGCTGTCCTGTCGGTCTTTCCGACCATAGTTTAGGGATTGGAGCTTCTGTTTGTGCAGTGGCTTTGGGCGCAAGTGTTATTGAGAAACATTTTACTTTGTCCCGAAAAGACAAGACTCCAGATAGTTTTTTTTCGATGGAACCCCCGGAACTAAAAGAGCTGGTGGCGAACGTAAGGATTGTGGAGAAGGCTTTGGGTAAGGTTCATTACGGATTGACTAAGGGAGAGCGGGAATGCAAAGTTGCCAGGCGTT
>CAYUXD010000456.1:0-1616 GCA_964448655.1 uncultured Eubacteriales bacterium | reverse complement strand
TTCTTTTAAAAAAGCACCTCTTCCGTCAGGTTTTGTCTTTAATTTTCTATCTAAAAGGGGATGATGGCGGTCTAAACAGTCTATAAAGTGCAGGCGGAAACCCGTGTGTTTCTTAAGTATTGCAGCAACATAAAGAAGCCCCAAAGGTCTCAGCCCAAAATCATAGGCAGTAAAGTCATAAATCCAGGGATTTATGAGGAGGATGTCCTTTTTGGAGGGCATATGTCCATTTATATTAATTATGGCCGGATTGCAACTCTCTCTTTTCGTTTAATTGGTGCGGAAGGTGGGACTCGAACCCACACGGTCTTAAAGACCATAAACTCCTGAGGCTTACGCGTCTACCAATTCCGCCACTTCCGCACGCGCAAATTTTCCACAGCCCTTATAAGCAGCCTTCATTATAATAGAATGGGGTCAGACTTGCAAAACTTGACAAACAGAGCTTCTGTTCTTATTTTAGGAATACGTGTCGCATTCCAACGTTTATCATTTTTTTCTAAGCGTATCTATGCATCCTATATTTTTATCTATTAAAAGGAGGTCTGATGAAACTTTCGAGTCGGGAGCAAATTGAAAACCTCTCCAAATTCAAGAGCGATAGCTTTTTAACTACTTCTTTCTATCTCAAGACAGACAAAAGCAGCATGACAAAAAAGGAGATAGCTCTATCCTCCAAAAACCTTCTCAGCAGCGGCAGGTCTCAGCTGGAGCAGATGGAAATGAGCAAAGATAAAAAGGAATCCATATCCCGGGATCTCGAAAAAATAACCCTTTTCTGCTCCAAGCGCCTTTCCTCTCAAAATTTCTTGGGACTAGCAATATTTTCATGCAGCGGTCAAGATTTTTGGGAACTCTTTAACCTTCCCACCTCTCCCCGAAACAGGATAATATTTGACCAAAATCCTTATGTTCGTCCACTCTCTGCAATCCTGGACCAGCACCACCGGATCTTTGCTCTTACTTTCGACAGACGAGAAGCCAAATGGCATGACATTTTTATGGGAGAAATTTCTCTTCTTGAAAATCTCGTAGAGGATGTCCCCAGCAAAGTCAGAGAGGGAGGATGGGAAGGATACGAATCAAAGCGAATCGAAAGACACGTTGCCACTCACCTTCACGATTATTTCAAAAAGATAGCCCAGAAGACATTTGAGCTATTCAAGAAAAATCATTTTGACTGGTTCTTTCTTGGATGCAGAGAGGAATACCGTTCAGATTTCGAACCGCTTCTCCATCCATATCTAAAAGCCAAACTAAAAGCCTGGATCAAAGCAATGCCCGGCGACTCCACTGCTACCGTTCTAAAGGAATCTCTGGAATTAGAAAAAAAACTAAAAAAAGAGGAGGAGGATGAGATTGTCCACAAGCTTGTATCCGAGCTTGAAAAAGGCGGATTGGCCACTTCAGGATTAAAAAGGACTCTTAGGAGCCTCAATAGAGGAGAAGCTCAAACACTCATCACAACTCGTGACTTCTCTAAACCAGGAAGAATCTGTCCCAAATGCAATTTCTTGTATGTCGATGAA
Source organism: uncultured Eubacteriales bacterium (assembly GCA_964448655.1). Lineage (GTDB taxonomy): Bacteria > Acidobacteriota > Aminicenantia > Aminicenantales > Aminicenantaceae > SOIV01. The sequence goes on along the minus strand of CAYUXD010000456.1, from coordinate 87 downwards.
CTTCGCTGTCCCTCTTGTAAGCGGAAGACTAACCCGCTGGTGGATGTGATCGACGAGGCAGTGGAGGCAGCCATGGAAAAAAATTGC
>CAYUXD010000455.1:0-1650 GCA_964448655.1 uncultured Eubacteriales bacterium | reverse complement strand
TTTAGATAGAAAATTAAAGACAAAACCTGACGGAAGAGGTGCTTTTTTAAAAGAAATGTCCTTCAGAAACGGAGGTTCAGGCCTAATCTAATCATCCTCGTTCCAGAGAGAGAAGTAATCTTTTTGTAGTTTTCGCTTAGAACTCTGGTGCCCTGAGTTGTATTTTCAGCATCTGGAAACCAGAAGCCGCCATCGTTTTTAGAAATAAAACTGTATTTTTTTCCCAAGGCATTTAAAATATCGACGTACATACTTATCCTTCCAGAGCCTCCAAACCTAAACTCCTTTTCAATTCTTAGATCAAGGTTGCTGTAAGGTTCAGATCTTCTCGTTCCTGGCTTTTCAAGGAGAACCGTCGCTGGCTCGCTGTAAGCATTATTTCCCTGGACCCAGGAAGCAGGGGGAATAATTGTAACGCTTCTGGGCAATGGAGTGCCACTCATATAGGTGTAATAGAAGCTTGCAAAAAAATCGTATGGAAATTTATAGGTCCCCATAAGCTTCAAGGCAAGAGGTCTATCAAAGTCGAGGCTCGAATCTTCTGGAAGGTTAACCAGTAAAAAATTAGGATTATCTGCTGCTCTCGAAAATCCCGAGCTAGCGTCGTAATTTAAGCCTATATTCCCAGTGGTTTTGCTGATGACCAAAGACCCGTTCAATTGCAAATTGTTTAACATTCTTTTTTCGAATGCTATCTCTAAGGCCTGGTACTTTCTTTTTAACTCAGGAACATTTTTCAGCTGATAGAAGAGGACCGGTGTGTTCGCAGATCTGTAGTAAGCGCTGACTTGAGTATCGGGAAAATCATCAACTTCGGGGACAATCGTTTCAAAAGGAATCCACCAACCTTGCGTCTCCTGGTCGATCGTGTACCAGTCTTTATCAGAGTCAGGGTCGTAGAGAACATTTTCAATTATGTTTCGTTTGGTTTTATGGATATAATTTATTCTGATAGAAAAATCTTTGAACAGCTCTTGCTGGAGCCCGATTGTAAATTCATCTGTATAAGGAGGTTTTATATCTGAAGCTACCCTTTTTTTATAGTCCTCTTCGCTGTAGGACCGCAAGTCTTCAGGATAGAGGGTATAGGTATCGTCCACATCTACTATGCCATCCATGTTTTCGTCGAACCAGTAGAATTGGTGAGAGCGGAGAGCATAAAAAGGATTTAGAGGTCTGAGATAGTCCAGCATCAAATATTCAGTGTAGCGAGAAAAGGAAGCTTTGAAGATATATTTTCCATTTCCCAAGATGTCGAAGCTTAAGCCAAAGCGGGGCGATAAGGCATTCCAGACCACTATATTTCGCCATTCTGGAACTATATTTGTGCCATAAGGATTTACCCCATAGAGTGGTTCGATCAATTCTTCGCCAATTTTTAAGGAAACAGGATTTCCGCTTTCTCCTTTCTCTAATGAAAGGAGTTTGGTACTGCTCCGGTCGAATCTCAGACCTGAAAACAGGGTCAATCTTCTGCCAAAAGAGACTGAATCCTGAGCAAAAAGGCTTAGCCTTGAGAGCTCGTTCTGGCTCGATCCTCCTTCTGCCTTTCCTACAATAGAGAAAGAAACTTTTCCTTTATCGACTGGATTGCCTGTTACCGGAGATACAGCCTGGCCGAAATAATTAGGGTCAAAATAATAAGGATTT
>CAYUXD010000454.1:0-1652 GCA_964448655.1 uncultured Eubacteriales bacterium | reverse complement strand
AAGGACGCACAGACCGACGTATTGAAAGGCTGAAGCATATTCTGCGCTGGTTTGACCGCTACTCGAAGGAGGACAACGAAAAGAGATAGTATAGACATTAACTGCTGAAAACCTATTGAATCCGATTTTGTCACAGCGCAGCGGAGCCGCAACCAAACAAGGGCCACAGATTACACGGATTTCACTGAATCTCTAAAACACGAATGACACGAATGAACGAATCCACACGAATAGATAAATTTACCACGGAACTACAAAGTTTACCACAGAAATTCACGGAAAAACACGGAAAAAAAGCTAAGAATTAAAAATGAGGTTTGTGCTGGTCATTTATGATCCCTGTTTTTCTGTGCATAGTCCGTAGTGAAATTACCACAGAATCTCACGGAGCTACACAGTCCAGCAGAGTTGCAGCAAATAGTAGCCACGGATTTCACTGATAGAAAAAAACTACTTAGCGCTCCAGGTATTCTTCTACCCGGCTTTAGCCGAGGGTTCCCCCAGAGGGTGACAGAAACTCTCTACTGCCACCAAAAAGGGGGGAAGACACCCGTCAAGGCAGCCTGAAAAACTTTGCCCAAAAAACAAGATCTTGCAAAATTGCAGTACAGATTAGATGCGAACTGACTCTTATGACAGCATAGACATCCGACTGATAAGCGATCCCATTTTACCTAAAATCCCGACACGAGTGCCAGGATAGGAGGTAACAGGTGAAAGTCTATGAGAGAGATTTTGCCACACTATACGATTTTCTGGTCTATAATTGTGAGGAGGCAAAAGCCAGTGAAATAGAGTTGGGTTTCATTAATTGGGTCTTTGATAATGCGTGCCCTCGCAAAGTTAGAAGAATTCTGGATATAGGTTGTGGCAATGGTCGCTTTCTCATCCCCCTAGCGCGTAAAGGATACGAGGCTTTTGGACTTGATAATAGTGGTGATATGCTTGAAGAATGCGATCGCAGGCTCCACAAGTATAACCTGAGAGCGGATCTTATTAAGGAAGATTTGGAAGAACTGAACTTTAATAAGGAGTTTGATGCGCTTATCTGTATGGATTCGGTTATTTGCTATTTGCTGGATACCACAAGAATAATCAAGGCATTGCCGAGATTTCGCCGAGCCTTACACCCAAAAGGCTTATTGATTTTGGAAAACTGGAACTTTTTCCATCAATGGGAGTTGCTGGAAAAAACACTCTCAGGTGTGCGGGGGAATGATAGGATCAGAATCGAATATCAGAATCGTTACCGATATGAAAGCTTTACTTCAATCCTTCACATCGAGACCATGGCCAATGTCCAGGAGGGTAAAGGAAGTTATAAGCTTTATCATGAAGAAATTCTGAGACTTATGACAGTTGGCGAAATGGAGATGTATCTTAGAGAAGCTGGTTTTGCTCAAGTTTCAATTTATCCAAGTTTTAATCGGTCTGAGGCAGATAACAGTAGCGGGGAACATATGATTTTTCTTGCGGTTCGTTCATAAACATCGAGCGTCGGCTGACAGATTCTGAGTAAACCCTGATAGTATTGGGAAAAACAAGATGCATCTTGACCTTAATTTTTTTGATGTAGAGACAATAGAGGAGAAAGACATGGTCTGGACTAAATTAAAGGGTAAGTTTTCGCTTTTTGAGATTCTTAAAAACAT
>CAYUXD010000453.1:0-1653 GCA_964448655.1 uncultured Eubacteriales bacterium | reverse complement strand
ATCCCTGTATTGAGTTCTTATAATCTTCAGCCCGGCAGTTCTATCGCCGATTTGGGGAAGATAGGGAGGCAAATAAAGAAAAATACTCTTTTCTGTCATAATTTCGACAAGTGTATCATCTTTTGTTTCCAGGTTGAATAAACAGCGCACTTCTCCTCTTTCCTCCTCAATCGTAAAATCTTTCTCTTCTCCGTTGACTTTCACAGACTTTACTCGTGTCCCATAACCCAGGGAAGGTGAGAAATGAAGACGATAAGGAGCATGAGCTTTGGGTTCTATTTGAAAAACAAGCTTATTTTCAGCTCGTTGCACATTAAAATGAAAAATATCCTTTCCTACACGAAAATTTCTGATCTTAACTTTGTCCCAGGCTCCCGGTAAGCTGGGCCTGAATTCAATCTCTCTCCTTAAGGCATTTCCTTTCAATCCTAAAAGTCCTCTCACCAGGCAGGTGATAACAGGAGAAGAAGAAAAAATCTGATGGGGAACAGATTCTTCAACCGGGCTGAAAAATTCTCCTGATAACAGTTCAGGGCAAAACCCTAAGCCATCGATAAAAGTGTTGTAGGCTAAGCTCATGAGATGGGAGAAACCGGCGAGAGAGCGGCCGTAATTGTATTCTGAAAGACACGCGTAACCGGTAAGAAAAGGCCAGACTGTCCCATAATTATAGTTTAAAGGATCATAATAGGAGCTTCCCGGAGAAAGAGATCTTATCCCCCAGTCCGTGCTCATCTCTGAGGAAGCAAAAAGATCCAGGATATAATCTGCTCTGCGTGGGGGAAGTTGTTTAAAAAAGAGAGGCATAGAAGGCCAGACTGTAGTCTCCGCAAGCTGCTTATCCTTGACGGTCATAGCGTGGGCATATTTTTTTTCTTCCTCCACCCAGAATTTATCACGAAGTGCGTTTAAGGCTTTCTCGAAGGCCTTACTCGCCTTCCGGGTGAGATCTTTTTCTCCCATCAGGCCAGCAAGCTCTGAAAAGACCCGGTGTGCTTCCACAGATAAAGCAGCCAAATAAATATCTGTCTTCGTATTTTTCAGAAAAGCCCCAAGCTCCAGAGCAGCTAATCCGGCCACAGTGTTCTCCATGAGTCCATCTCCGTCTGTATCTGCAGAAAGAACATACTGATAGGCTTTCTTTAGGGAAGGCCAGCTCTCTTCTATGAATTTTCTATCACCGGACCAATTCAAGTAATCGTATAAAGACACGATATAATAAGGAGTCGTTTCAGCATGGTAAAAACCGTAAGGATACTTCTCAAACCAGGGGATAAAGGCAGCTCCCTGGGAGAGCTCATGCATTATTTTTCCATCCTGGCGTTGATTCTTCCTTATGAAGGCTAAACCTTGACGCGTTATATCAAAGGAGCCGTAGCTGGTGATAGCCCAGCAATTGAAAAAAGTATCGCCTCCGAAAAACCAGGCGAAGCCAGGCCTCTCGCTCCTTCCTGAAAGGCCGTAGCCAGCCACCAGACCGCAACCCAGTTGAGGATTGCAGACAAGGGCCTTGTCCACAGCCACTTTTGCCCACTGGAAAGCTTGATTCAACCTCTCGTCCGGAGTCTGCACATAAAGATAATCTTTTGCCAGTTTTTCATAATAACGAAACTTCTCAAGATAAAGATCATCAAAGTTTTGCTTAAGGCGAGA
>CAYUXD010000452.1:0-1657 GCA_964448655.1 uncultured Eubacteriales bacterium | reverse complement strand
TACAATAAGGTGGGCTTGATGAATCAAGCCCCTACAGATGAATCAAGCCCCTACAGATGAATCAAGCCCCTACAAGATAAATTAAATCCTTAAGGCTTACTTTTGACAATTTTCCATCTAACTCCGTCTTTTGTATCTTCTAATATAACTCCGTGTTTGAGTAGCTCTTTTCGTATCTGGTCTGCTAATTCATAATTCTTATCTGCCCGGGCTTTTTCTCTTATCTTTATTTTTTCCCTGACTTTTATAGACAGGGCCTCCTCTTCCTCTCCGGGGAGAACTGCTAAAACATCATCAAAATAAAGGAGAGAAGACATCAGCTTTTCTGCATCTTTTCTGTGGACTTTTCCTTGAGAGATTAAAATATTAGCTTTTCTAATCATTTCAAAGAGCGCTCTTAGAGCTACAGCGATGTTTAGATCATCATCGAGTCCAGCTATGAATTTTTTATTCGTGTCTTCAACAAGCCGTGAGATGTCTTTATTTTCTGCTTCTTCAAACGGACGATTCTTTAGTTCATACAGAAAGTCATTTATCCTCTTGAGCGAGGAACTGGCCTGCTCGAGAGCCTCAAATGTAAAATTGAGCATTTTTCGGTAGTGCGTGGAAAGAAGAAGAAAGCGAAGGGCATAAGAGTCTACATTTTTGGCTAAAAGGTCACGCAGAGTGTAAAAGTTACCTTTGGACTTTGACATCTTTTCTCCATCAACTATGAGATGACGACAATGAAGCCAGTAATTTACAAATTTTTTCCCCTGAAACGCTTCAGATTGGGCTATTTCATTCTCATGGTGGGGAAAAATATTGTCCACTCCTCCGCAGTGAATATCAAAGGTTTGACCCAAGTATTTAGAGCTCATCGCCGAGCACTCGATATGCCAGCCCGGTCTCCCCGGGCCAACTTCAGTCTCCCAGAAAGGTTCACCTTCTTTTTTGTCTTTCCAGAGGGCAAAATCATTAGCGCTTTCCTTCTCATATTCGTCTGACTCAATCCTCTTTCCTGGCCTGAGCTTTTTGAGGTCGATCTTTGAAAGCCGTCCATAATTTGGAAATTTTGAAATATTGAAGTAAACAGAACCATTTTTTTTATAAGCATATCCTTTCTCGAGAAGGCCTTTTATGATCTTTATCATATCTGGAATATGATCAGTGGCCCGGGGATAATAATCAGCCTTTGAAATGTATAATTTCTGGATGTCTTCAAAAAAAGCATCAGTATATTTTTTGGTAAATTCTTGAAGTTTTACTTTTTCAGCATTGGCTCCTTTTATGGTTTTGTCATCCACATCTGTGATATTCATAACATGCGTGACTTTGTAGCCCCTGAAAACAAGGAATCTCTTGAGTAAATCTTCAAAAATATAAGCACGGAAGTTGCCGATATGAGCAAAATCATAGACCGTAGGACCGCAGGTATAGAGCTTGACTTCTCCTTTCACAATTGGCTTAAAAGGCTCTAATTTTCCACTCAGAGTGTTAAAGAATCGAATCATGATACACTATTATTAAAGATAACAATCAGCAGAGTCAATATTAAACTCCTAGAAAGATCTCCATATCCGTTACAACTCATTGCTAAGGCATAGGTTTTGGGAAATAGCTGCAGCGACCATTGAAGAAAGGCTCAGGCTATATGGTTCAAAAACACGTTGCTTTT
>CAYUXD010000451.1:0-1660 GCA_964448655.1 uncultured Eubacteriales bacterium | reverse complement strand
CTGAAATTGAGAGCCTTCCATTAACCTCACATAAAGATAGAGCAACGGTGAGAAAGGCGGTTAAGAGTTTAGCCGGGATTCAGAATAGAGACGAGACAAAACGTCTTGCTTATCAAAAGAATCTTTTTGATACCTTATCAGCTTTGATATATGTCGAAGAAATAGAAACATCTGATACCACTAATATAAGAAGATCTCTCGTTGACCTGATGCTCTATTATGAGAGAAGAACTGCAGATGAGGAAAAAAAGATGGGTCTTTCCTCCGTAGTAGATTTGAAGAACTTGCGTTAGATTGAAGAAGAACCGGCGGGGAATATAGATACTAAATCTGGGGATGAAATCCTGGCTGTTTTTGAAAATTCCTGGTGGCAGGCACATACCCATGTCGTTATTACGCATAATTCCAATATTTCATCTCGAACCCTGAGAATCGTGAAATTGATGGATGGGACAATCAAGAATCTGGATTTGATAAATCAAATCCCAATAATCACAATATCTGGATTCCACTCTTCGCTTATTATCTTTTCTTTTTACGCCGGGGCCATAAGCTTTTGACTGTCAACTTATGTAGACAAAATTATCCCCTAATATCACAGAGTATTCCCATTAGTTGACATTTCTTTCGAATGCTTCTCCTCTTGTCCCCTGGAAAACCTAATTCTCAATCCTGGCACGTCTTGTGCATTTGTTACTGTGAGGAGCGAAGAAGATTATCCCCATGTCATTGCGGGCAAAAAAATCTTCCTAGCGAGAAGACCAATGGATGATCAAAGCAATCAGTGCGGATTCACTCTGGTGGAAGTCCTTGTATCTCTCGCCCTTGTCTTTATCTTGATCACGGGAACAGCTCAACTTACCATACATTCTCTTCTTGTCAAGAGGAGGGCTGACTGTAATCTAAGAACAGCGGAATTAGCGTCTTCCAAGCTTGAGTATCTCAAATCTCTTCCTTATGAAAGCGATGAATTGAAAGAAGGTTTCCGGATGGAGTCCGTCAGAGGAGAAGGCCTTCTTGAGTCCTTCTGGAGAGAATGGAGGATCCAAGATATTTCTTCAAACATAAAAAGAGTGGAAATTGAAATTTTCTCCGAGAATTACCCTCAAAAAAAGCTCAGGATGGTTCTTTTTCTATCCAGGAACCTTGGATTTTAAGGCAAGGAGAGAGAGGAAAAAATGCGAAAAAATGCAGAAAAAGGATTTTCCCTTATGGAAAGCACTCTCGCTCTGGCGCTATTCCTTATCGTTGTTCTTGCCAGCCTTGAGTTTTTTGGATTTACCCGAAGTCTCTTTTTAAAGCTCAAGGATAAGGAAGAAACAAGAGAAGCAGCCCTGTCCGCCCTGGATAAAATGAGAGTCGACCTTCTGGCCGGAGGTTCGGGACTCCTCGAGCCCATCGAGCTCGGATTGCTCGAAGGAATAACCCAGGAAGAAGGGGCCTTGGTTATCCTAAGCAAGGAAAAAAATCTCTCTCCCCTCAATGACTTTCTCGAAGGGCAGACAAGAATCCGGCTCCAGAGCACGAGCGAACTCAAAAAAGGAAGAGAGATCTGCATTTTTGACGCCTATAAAGGGGAGGTCAAATCCATATCTAACACGGACAAAGAAAGCGTAGTCCTCTCCTCTCCTTTGAATTTTTCTTTTCTAAAGGAAAAAAC
>CAYUXD010000450.1:0-1674 GCA_964448655.1 uncultured Eubacteriales bacterium | reverse complement strand
AAACAGCCAAAAAAAAGATTCCTAAAAAGGCAATTAAAAAAAAGCCAATGAAAACAGTTATTAAGAAGATTAATATTGATGGGTTTTTTCTCACGTTTTCCTCCCTTTTCCTTTAATCTTTAATTCTATTTATACTTTACTTTATAATCAACAACAAAGAATCTGTAATTATCATACTTTAATATGGAAAATTGCCTTATAAAAATTTATTTCTATTTTAACGACTTCAATAATTTTTTTACTTCCTCTTCCCTCTCTCCGCCTAAATAGAGATATTTCTCATAATAAAAAACGGCGTTCCTGACGTATTTTTCATTTTGTTCTGATTTTGTATGATAAATGTTTCCGAGTTCATAATATGGCTCAGGATCATCAGGCTCCAACTCTATGGCCTTTTTAAACTCTTTAAGTGCTTCTTCAGGCAAATTCTTCGCAATATATAGCTGGCCTAAGGACTTGTGAGCCCGAAAGGAAACAGGTCTTTTAACAACTATCAAAGATATTTCAAGTTGATCCTCAGAAAATTTTTCCCTATTCTTTATCTTTTTCGATACCTTCTCGTATTTTATTGCTTTCTTCCATTCTTTCTCAGCATTTTCCCAATCGTTTAAATGCAAGTAAGAGCATCCTAAATTATAATGACCCATGGCATCTTCCTGTTGAATCTCGATAACTTTTTTAAAAGCTATAACTGATTTATTAATTTCTCCTTTTTTAAAATATATATTTCCCAAAAGGTCATAGGCCTCTATAAAATAATTCCCATCTTTTAAGGCCACATCAAAAGTCCATTTAGAAATAGGAATATCAGGAGATTCATGAACATAACGTGCTTTTCTGATGATTTCTGCTCTTTTATGAGATTTCAGCCTGCCAGGAATAAGAATATCTGGCTCTGTTACATAAAAATGCTTCCTCCTGAGCGCCATAAGGGCATGTTTTTCAGCTTCCTTAAAATTATCCTGCCAAAAATAAACCATTCCCAGGTTAAAATTTATTCCAGGAGATTCTTCATAGATTTTTAATCCGTTGTGGTATCTTTTTATGGCAGCGTCTAATTTACCTTGCTTTACAAAATCTAAGGCTAAATATTGGATACTTTGAAACACAGAGAGAAGATCATTTTTAAATTGATACTTGTATTCAATCTCTGGATTTTCTATAAAATCTTTAGATAAATTTAGAGTTTTTGGAATTTGGACTGTTGTCATCTTTTCTTTAATTGGTTTATTAATTTTTTCAAGACAACAATCTAAATAGAAGGCTATCTCGGTATTTCCAGGTTCAATTTCAAGTATTTTTTCAAAATATTGGGCAGCCTCTTTAAACTGGCGAAAATTATAGGTTATGCAGGCTAAGTTGAAGATAGTATCTTTTGAGTCAGGCTTGAGCTTCAGCGCTTCCTTAAACCTCTCATAAGAAAGGTGAAGATATAATGGTTGATTACCTCTGTCGATATCCAGTTTAAACTGAGCATAATACAGCAGACCATACATAAAGCAGAACTCAAAAACTTCATATTGAGTGCTGTGAATTTCATAAAGTTCTGCATGTTTTTCTTTAGCTTCAGCAATAACGTTTAAAAAATCTCTTCTATTGCCTGAGGTTAATTCAATATCTGCCAGCTGAACATAATATTTAAGAAGTTGGTATCCTCTCTCGCCTGCTCGCCTA
>CAYUXD010000449.1:0-1680 GCA_964448655.1 uncultured Eubacteriales bacterium | reverse complement strand
ATCGAAAAGCTAAATATGATTGGGCTGATGGTGGAAGATTGGGAAGAGAAAGGTTCAGATGTCATATTGGACATCGAGACCTATGCCAACCGTCCTGATACCCTGGGACATCTAGGAGTTGCCCGAGAATTAGCTGCAGCGCTTGAGCTGAGCCTTAAAGAACAGAAGTGGCCACTGACAGAGATTGAACAAAAGACCTCTGACCTTGCTGATGTCCAAATCTGGGATGATGACCTTTGTCCTCGTTATAGCGGTATAGTTGTCAAAGGCATCCAGGTTGGCCCTTCCCCTGAATGGCTGAGGAAGAGGATTGAAGCAGTGGGCTTAAAGCCTGTCAATAATGTTGTTGACGTGACCAATTATGTCCTTTTCGCAACTGCTCATCCTATTCATGCTTTTGATTTAGCCAAGATTTCTGGCAGAAAAATCATAGTTCGGAAAGCAAACGCTGGGGAGGTATTAAGAAGTTTGGAAGACAGCGATATTTTTCTTACCCCAGAGATGCTGGTGATTGCTGATGGGAAAAAGCCCATAGCCCTGGCCGGAATCATAGGCGGGGAGGAGTCCTCCGTTAAGGACAGCACTCAGGATGTTTTTATAGAGAGCGCCTTTTTTGATCCAGTTTCTATCCGAAAAACCAGCAAGAAAACAGGGATTTCGACTGATGCTTCATACCGATTTGAGAGGGGAGCGGATATCTCTTTTCCACCTCAGGCCGCCTTAATGGCAGCCTCTTTGCTGACTCAGTTAGGAGGGAGAGCTTCTGAGGGCATTGCAGATGCCTACCCGAAACCTAGAAAAGAGAAAACAGTCGTCTTGCGCCATCACCGTGTTTCTGGTCTCCTTGGGCTGGAAATTGATGAGGAATTTGCCGTGCGGACTCTCGCTAGCCTTGGATTCCAGGTCGAAGTCCAACAAAAAGGAGTATGGCAGGTTAAGGTTCCTCATTTCAGGGTAGATGTTGAAAGGGAAGCGGACCTGATTGAAGAGATTGCTCGTTTTTATGGATATGATAAGATTCCTGCCTCTGTCCCGCCTCTCAGAGTGCTAGAACCCCCAATGGAACAGAAAAGAGAAAGAATCAATAAATTGCGGCAGCTTCTTTTCCATAATGGTTTTGATGAGGTTCTCAATTTCAGTTTTTCTGATCCTGAAAAGGAAGCCAGGCTCCAGACCGGACAGAAGGCCATAGAAATCAGAAATCCCATTTCTTCAAAAGCGTCACTCCTCAAGACAACACTCCTGGGGGGATTGATGGAGAATATTGCCTGGAACAAAAATAGGGGTGCCGAAGGTGTTCATATTTTTGAGATTGGGAATGTTTATTTTAGGCAAAATGAGACAACTCGAGAGCAGCTAACGCTTGCCCTGGCAACAACAGGGCTAGTCGGACCAGTCCAGTGGCGTAGAAAGAGTGAAGAGACTGACTTTTTCCGAGTTAAAGGAACCTTGGAATCTCTAATGACTAAATCACGGCACGAACCTAATTCCATCAAGGAAAAAGACCACTCCTTCTTTGAGCAAGAGTTTTCTCTCGCTTTGATATTTAAAGAGGAGACGGTTGGTCATTGTGGACTGCTCAAAAAAAATCTTCTCGATTCCTACTCCTTGAAAGATCCCGTCTGGGCAGCTGAATTGAACCTGGCCATGTTATTCAAGAAGCAGCCTTATTCTTTCGAG
>CAYUXD010000448.1:0-1688 GCA_964448655.1 uncultured Eubacteriales bacterium | reverse complement strand
TAGCCGGAGACACACCTGTTCCCTGAAAAACACTGGGTGTGATCACCCCGGGTTTTCTGGTGGCCATGACAGGCTTGTAGTCTCCCCGGATAGTCTTGATCATTACGCGCGCTGCTCGCTCTCCCTGGAGCGTTGTATCATAATGAGGATATCTCTTTATTATAAAAACGGCATCAGCCGCATCTGATAGCTCATGATCCTCGTTGGCATGGAGGTCGAGGGTAATCATGATCGGGATGTCACCGACCACTTTCCGAACCCTTCGCACAATCTCAGCTTCGGGCTTGGGAATGCCGGTTACAGCCATGGCACCATGAAGAGAAAGAAAGACTCCATCGAGATGGCCGGCTTTCGTCAGGTCAGCTGTAATCAGATTAGTGTACTTGTCAAAAGCCTCTTGAGTAATCCAGCTTCCCGAAGAACCACCCCGGGCATCCCGGGGAGAGGTGATGCCAACAAGCTCGATGCCTCCGTACTCCTCACAGATGGTTTTAAACCCGCCGATGTATCCACTATCAGTATTGAGGATATCCCGGGTAGGCGGCCCGTAGAATTCCCAATCCTCGATAGTTGTCGGTCTTGGACAGAAGGTGCAGGTCTCATGCGAGAACCTGGCCACTGCAATTCTTATGGCTTTTCCTTCCTCTGTCACTCCTTTGCTTCCCAAAATGGAAAAAAAGAGGAGAAAAGGAATAATCCCTAAAACCATTTTTCTAAACTTGTTTCTTATCCATAAAGCTGGACTTTTGCCTGAATAAACTTTTGTTTTATTGCCCATTAGAATTCCCTCCTTTCTTTTTTAGTTTACTTTCCCTGTTACGCAGAAATTTTATATCACTCAACCGGCAACACGTCAATAAAGAAGGAGTTTTCCGTTTTTAATTGCACGGGATATAATTAAGAAGAAGTTGGGCAGAGTCTAGTATTTTACGAAAAAATAACTTTCTGGCTTCAAGAATATTTTTTCTATTCTTTTGACTTTTCTATTATTAATCTTTGTCTCATAAAGAAAAGCCTGAATATCTTTATCTTCAATTAACTTTAGATATTTGCTATCTGCTAAGGCCTCCATCATTTTTTCGAGTGCTTCCTTGCTGGGGATTTCTTTCACGTATATGTCGACATTGCTATAAGCTTTTTTCAATTCATCTTTATATTCTAGGGGCAATCTCTCAACCGGTTCTATATGAGCAGCAAATTTTACTCTTAATACTATATCCGCCCCGATAAAATTATTCATCGAATCATAAAACTCTGTTTTATCAAATTCCTCTATTTCAATGACTTCCCCGTAGGGAATTTGCTCTACCAGCGTTACAGGCCTCAACCTGACTATATCAAATTTATCAAGATAGAATGCAAGCAGGAAAAGAACTGTAGCCAGAATTATTACATATATAGTTGTCATCAATTTTTTTCCGAATGACTTCATCTCTTTCCTCCAACTAAAAATAGAACTTCTTTAAACATAGAAATTTTTTTTACTATAACAAAAAAGTAAGTCCTTTTCAATATATTCCGCTCCTACCATAAGTGGCATACATAAGTGGGGTCAGGTCTTGCTTTTTGCCTGACTCGAAAATTTCATACAAACACATTAAAATTTCATTGCAAGGATGAAAGTGACACAGGCATCTCCTGTCTTCAGGATGAGATTTTGTCATGCTCGCCTGCCCATTTATAAAAAG
>CAYUXD010000447.1:0-1692 GCA_964448655.1 uncultured Eubacteriales bacterium | reverse complement strand
CCCGATAAAAGAATATGGTCCTATCCAGACTCCCGTATCCAACCGGGCTTTAGGATGGACTGTGGCTGTAGAATGAATAAAAATATCATTCTCTCTCATTCAATTCCTCAAGATTTGCAAGTGAAGCCAAAATCTCGCCCTCTACCACAATATCCCCTTCCACATAAGCTTTACCCCTAACATGGCAAAATTTATTTTTGAGCCTTATGACCTCCACCTCTAACTTCAGTTGGTCACCAGGAACAACCGGCTTTCTGAATTTCATGTTATCAATCTTGACTAAAAAGACAAACTTAGTCTGGGGATCAGGAATGGAATGAAAGAGAAGAATGCCCCCTGCCTGGGCTAAGGCTTCGACAACTAAAACGCCAGGCATTACCTTTAAACGAGGAAAATGACCCTGGAAGAAATGTTCATTATAGGTGACGTTCTTGATGGCAATAATGGACTTCCCCTTGTCGAGCTTTAATACTCTGTCCACTAATAAAAAGGGATAGCGATGGGGAAGGATCTTGAGGATTTTTTCGATATTAAACAAGTCGTTATTTTTTTGTGGCCTTTGAGGCATCGTATCTTTTAATAACTTCTTCGGTGAGATCGATTGTCGGGTTGATATAGACAGCTCCGCTATTAGCCAGATCAAAAATTATATCCAGGTTTCTTTCTTTCCCTAATCCTTCGATAATCGGAACTACCTCATCCTGGACTTTGGTGAACAGCCTGTACCTGAGCTCCTGTAACTCCTTTAAGGAATCTTCTGCAAACCGCTTCCTTTCCGTCCGCTTTCTCTCCAATTCAGAAGTTAGCTGAAGAATAGATTCCTGGGTGAGTGTAAGCCGCTGGGTATTGAGCTTCGTCTCTAACTCTCGGATTTTTTCATCCATTGCAGAAATTTTAGACGAATTGCTTTTATCCGTGTCTTGCAGCTGGGCCATAACTGTTTTTCCTTCAGTCGACTTTTGAATTACTTCATTTGAGTTGACAATACCAATCTTAATTGATTCCTGAGCAAAGCCTGTAAAAACCAGAAATGTAACGAGTAGAGCGAGTAAAGGAATTTTGCTACTAGTTTTCCACATCTTTTGCCTCCTTAATTTGAAATGCGCTCTTTATCGGTTAAAAAGTGGTTCCAATCGCAAAACGAAAAGCGAAATTGGAATCATCAGCACGTATCTTTTGATTATTATAAGCAAAAATTAGCCTGAAAGGAACTCTGAGGGCAGGAACAAACATCCTTATCTCCAGACCTGTCGAATAATACATATTGCTAAAATTAACTTTCTGATTTCGAGTGAAAGCATTCCCCATATCACAAAAGAAAATAGCATAAAGGGGACCGCCGACTGGAATGATGTATTCTGCGTTGAAAACAAAAGATTTCTCGCCGCCTATCTTTTCGTCTCCCCTGATGGAATAAATTTCGTAGCCCCTGATGGACCTCTCTCCTCCAAGATAGAATTTTTCCCAGATAGGAACGTTTGAATCTCCTAATACCTTGATAAACTGATACTCTATATGGAATCCAATGACATGGTTCAGGACTAACGGATGGAAAAAACTCCACTCAAAGCGGGGCTTGATAAAGCTCATATCTCCTCCCAAAAAACCACCTGAGAACTTGCTTGAAACCATATACATGGAACCTCTTGTTGGAGTTAAGGGGCTGTTTATGGTGGAACGATATACCATAGA
>CAYUXD010000446.1:0-1702 GCA_964448655.1 uncultured Eubacteriales bacterium | reverse complement strand
AAAAACGGAAACCGCATCTTTCGTTTGGTAGAAAGGCAATTTTTTGAAGGACAGGATGAGACGAATCTCGGACAGTCTACACCATGGATGGGAGAGACTTTTGTGGATTATCCAGAGGTCAGTATGGCCGTCAATTTCGTCGATATGGGGACCATCTGGACCAAGCACAAAGATGAGATGGTTGAAATTCCTCGAGTGCTGATCGCCGATCCAGATGTCTTCAAGGTTTTTTCCTTTAAACTGCTGCGGGGCGATCCTCAGACTGCGCTTTTGGAGCCAAATACGGTGGTCATAACAGAGGATACAGCCCGGCGCATATTCAAGGAGCAAGACCCTGTAGGAAAAATTCTTCAGGGTCCAGATTCCAAGGATTATAAAATCACTGGTGTGGCCGAAAATGTGCCCGAAAACTCTCATATCCAATTCGATATGCTGGTTTCAATCATGGAGATGAGGAGCCAACCTGTCGAGTGGGATAATTATGATCATTACTCACCTACCTATGTTCTTCTCAAGCAAAATGCGGACCCAAAAGCACTGGAGAGTAAACTCCCGGTACATACCAAGAAGTACTTTAGGCTAAATGCAGATCATGTGTCTTTATTTCTTCAGCCCTTGAGAGACATCCATCTTCGCTCCAAGCATATCATGTGGGAAATCAACTGGCTGAAAGGCGACATTATGTATATCTATTTCTTTTCCATCATTATGGTTTTTATCCTTCTGGTCGCTTGCATTAATTTCATCAATCTTTCGACAGCCCGCTCTGTCAGCCGTGCTCGAGAAGTCGGAGTCCGCAAGGTTGTCGGCGCAAACAAATTACAACTGGTCCGGCAGTTTATAGGTGAGTCCTTGTTTTTTTCTATTTGTGCACTTTTTCTCGCGATAACAATCGTTCAAACGATCAAATCTGTGCTTGAAAACATTTTGGGTGCCAGTATGTCATCCAATTATTTGAATAACTGGATATTTGTTGTCGGGATACTTTGTTTTCTGGTTGGGGCTGGAGTATTAGCCGGTATCTATCCTGCTTTTGTCCTTTCTTCTTTTCGACCCGTGGCTGTTCTTAAAAGTTCCTTTTCCCAGGAGAAAAAATCCGCCGGACTGAGGAAAATCCTGGTTATGGTGCAGTTTGCAGTTTCCATCATGCTGATCTTTTGCACAACTGTGGTTTCCAAACAGTTCGGGTTTATGAGGAATAAAGACACAGGCTTTGATAAGGCCCAGGTTGTCATCCTGCCTATGACTGAGCAGATGCAACAGCATTTTGACGCCATTCGAGAGGATCTTTTAAAGTATCCGGAAATAAAAGGAGTCACAGCATCGACTCGTAAATTGGGAAATCCGCTGTGGAGAAATCAAATATTCTTTGAAGGCAAGAATCCCGAGGAGCAGTGGATTTCTCCATACATGACAGTGGATTATGACTTCCTGTCTTTTTACAGGATGGAGCTGCTGGAAGGCAGAGATTTTTCTCCAAAGTATGCCGACGACAGCAACAGCCGGTCTTATATCATCAATGAAACCCTCGCCAAGCAGATAGGATGGGAGAATCCCATAGGACAAAAGTTCAAAATTGGTGATTTAGATTGGGGAAAAGTGATCGGAGTGGTGAAGGATTTTAATTTTCGGTCTCTGCATCACAAAATCGAGCCAGTCGCTTTTTACGTTTATCGACCTTGGTTGTTCAATATGTCTGTTA
>CAYUXD010000445.1:0-1705 GCA_964448655.1 uncultured Eubacteriales bacterium | reverse complement strand
ACCTATTCTACGGATGGACAGAAAGTAAACTCCATTCCCCCAGGACAGGCATCCAGATCAGTTTCCTCCCCCTTGACGGGGGAGGACTAAGGAGAGGGTGAAAAATGTATCCGCTTTTCTCCTCACCCCAACTCTCTCCCACCAGGGGAAAGGAAACGATAACGATGTCATTCATTTCTGTTCACAGAATGGGGTATACTGACATGTTCTCACGAGCCATTTGTGCAGAAAAGGTTCTTGCCAAAGTGGAGGAATTTAGATAAATTGGATTCTGAGAACTCTTGAGGACTGGCGATGGAATGAAAGAGAAAGCCAAAATGAAAGATACAACTTGCAGAAAGATGGGTAAGGATTTTCATAAATTGCTTGAGCTCATTAGGGCTACTTGGCCTTCTCTTCGACGCAAAATTTCTAATGTGCGAAAAAGACTTAATGCAGCATTAAGTTCTGAAACTGCTAGATCTCTTATTAGCTTAGCTATGCTTATAGCGACCATTTCGGTAGTAATAGTGGCATTCGAACACCGAGAAGCTGCGAACGAACAACTACGCATTGCTAAAGAGAGACAGCAATGGCTAAGAGAAGATAGAGAAAGAAGGGCCGATATCTATTTAGAAACCACGAGAGTTGAAACTTTGGAAACCAATGAGGTTAAACTTACTTTTACATTAATCAATATAGGGGATGACATTGCGGAGAAAGTTTAAGTTCGACTTCGGATACTAAAAGACTTCTCGCCCCAGGCTGAAGCCAAAAACGCCCGAAATTTATGTGTTCTCCGTCCCGAGGATCCCCGTTACATCGCCTTCAAATATTCTTTCGCTGGACAAAAGCCTGATATACTATACTATTCACAATCTCCCAATGAATCCCCGTATAGTGTAAGAACAAATCTTCAACTAACTCTTACAATACCTGACAAATTTTTGAGGACAAAAAAGATGATAGATTTTGATTATTACATTGATTGTCATCAGGGAACTCAGCCAATGCGAACACTCGCTTTCGAAAATCCTTACTACAGGAACAAGTAGACTATTTCCCAGTTTTTGGCGGGCGCTCTCGATTCTCACGATTCGCTTACCTACCACCTGTTAGGGGGCAAAACTCACAGGAGGTGAAAGGATGAGAATACATCGGTGGTTTTTGACATCTTCGATTGCCACTCTTGTCTGTTTGGTGTTTTTACCCTCATCACTGGCACAGGAGAAATTGCCAGCGATTGTCAAAAGGATTGAACCATCCACTATCGTTATCCTAACCTACGACAAGCAAGGGGAAGTTCTCGGTCAGGGAAGTGGCTTTTTTATCAGCCAGAACGGAGATATCATCACCAATCGCCATGTGCTTCATGGTGCCAGCCGCGCCGAAATCAAGACAGCAGAAGGGGAAATTTACTCTATCACGCAAATTGTAGCAGAGGACGTGGAAGGCGATATCATCCGGGGCTCGGTGAATATTCCTGTGGAGGCTGTTCATACTTTGTCAGTAGGCGCCTCTGTTCCTGAAGTAGGCGAACGAGTCATAGTAATTGGCAGTCCATTGGGGCTTGAGCGGACGGTTGCGGATGGTATTGTCTCGGCTGTCCGGGAAATTCCCGCATTTGGAAAGATTATTCAGATTACAGCATCCATATCTCCTGGTTCAAGCGGCAGCCCTGTAGTCAATATGAAAGGAGAAGTGATTGGAGTTGCTACTTTTCAAA
>CAYUXD010000444.1:0-1714 GCA_964448655.1 uncultured Eubacteriales bacterium | reverse complement strand
TCTCCTTCCACTCGAATTTTTTCTTAAAGACAGCGAGGCGGAAGGAATTGAGAAGGATTAATACGGCAAAAATTACAGTGAAAGGATGGAGTTGGCCGTAAAAAATACTGATCTTAAACCTCAAGGATAAAATTAATTTTATAAGAGATATTACGAATACCTGCAAAAGGGGGATTGTTAGGCTCTGGTGGGATTCATAAGCTCCCCAAAGAGAAATATACGGGTATATAAAAAGAAAATAGCAGGCAAAAACTAAGGCAACAAAAACATGAGGTGCTCCTCCAATTGCTTCATAGGAATTTTTTGAAAATCCCTTCCACACCTCTTTAAAGCAGGTGTAAAACCTGACATCTAAAATCCCAGTCCCGTCAAGTATAGAAATTTTTCCTTTGTTTTCCTTAACTTTTTTGGCCATAGCGATATCATCGACAACTTCCAGCTTTATCGCCTCATAGCCTCCCCATGAAAAATAAAAATCTCTGTTAATAAATAGAAAAGGTCCGATGGCAAAAGAAAGGCGTGAATCTTTTGAGTAGTTTATTAGCTTAAAAGGAAAAAGAGCAACAAAAACAAAATGAATAACAGGAAAATACAGCTTTTCAGACCACGTTTTTGTGATAAATCTTGGAATACATGTCACAAAAACTGATCTCCTTTTTTGAGCCACTCCCAGGGCAGTAGAAACGGAAATAGGCTTATGAACCGTATCCGCATCAGTAAAAAGAAACCATTCGCCTCGGGCTACCTGAGAAAGCTGGTGGCAGGCCCAGTTTTTCCCGTTCCATCCGGGGGGAAGTTTTTTGCCTCTGATGACCCTCAAGTTTTCATGATGCTCGGAAAGCTCTCTCAGGATATCATAAGTTCCATCGGTTGAGTTATCATCAAGAACAATGATTTCAAGCCGAGGGTAGTCAGATCGCAGGAGAGAGGTCACACAGTTTTTAATATTTCTTTCCTCGTTTCTGGCAGGAATAAGGACAGAAACAAGAGGCAAGGGCTTTTTAGGCTTTATCTTTTCCTGTTCCTGAAGCCTCTTAAGATTCTGAAGCAAGTTTAAGAAAATAAGAAACAGAACAAGGAGAATCACTTCCTGGATAGATTCCATGGTCCCCTACCAGCCAGACTCCTGTTTTATCTTTCTCATATAAGGCTCATCGATAAGTCTTTTCAAACCAAGAAAAAGGAGGAATGAACACAAAAGCATAATTTCTGGCCAGGGTTCATCCAACACCACCCACCAGAGGATAGGAATACTTGCCATGCCTATGCTAAGAGCAAGGTGGAACCTTCGGAAAGGAAGATAAACAGCTCCTATTAAGAGGCCGGAGGCAAGTACAATGAGCGGTTGCATTCCTAAGAGAAAACCCATGGCCGAAGCTGCTCCTTTCCCTCCCCTTCCCTTGAGAAAAATCGGAAAATCATGGCCAAAAACTACAGAAAATCCGCAAAGCCAGATCCACACGGGAAAAAGCCCTAAAAGATAACCAATCCAATAGGCTAAAAACCCTTTTAAAACATCCAGGAAAAAAGCTGTTATTCCGTACTTTTTTCCGACAACATGCCAGACATTCCGGGCACCTACATTCCCCTCTCCTACGACACGGATATCAACGCCTTTTACCTTCTTGGCAATAATATAGGAAAAAGGGATAGATCCAAGTAAGTAAGAGATAACACAACCAAGAATAATATTGGTAATTATCTCCTCCTCCTT
>CAYUXD010000443.1:0-1715 GCA_964448655.1 uncultured Eubacteriales bacterium | reverse complement strand
CAGCCATCTCTTATGGATGGACTGGTCCCTGCCTTCGCTCCACGGGCGTTTATTATGATGTCCGCAAGGCTTCCCCTTATGCGGTTTATGACCAATTGGATTTTGAGGTTCCTTTGGGAGAGCGAGGAGATAACTTTGATAGATACATGGTTCGGATGAAAGAGATGGAACAGAGCCTGCGGATTATTGAACAAGCCATGGAAAAAATGCCAAGGTCATCTCCAGCCAAGCTTATGGTCGAGGCCCTCGAGCCGGCCGAGGCCATCAAGGCCTCCAGAACAAAAAAAGTTGAGAAGGAAATCAGGCTCTCTCCTAATTTAGAAGGTTCAGAAAAAGGCAAATACAAGGATATTCTCGGCATAGATAAAAAATATGTCGTTCCTCCCAAAGAGGATACATATACCTCGATCGAAGGGATTATCAATCACTTTAAATTTTTCATGAGGGGTCATGGTCTAAGGCCGCCCAAAGGGGAAGTTTATTTTTCGGTGGAAGGTGGAAACGGTGAGCTGGGCTTTTACATCGTTTCAGACGGTAGTGACAGGCCCTATCGCCTGCATGTGAGGGCGCCTTGTTTTCACATTGTCTCTGCCCTGGAACAGATGATCCAGGGGCGCTACATAGCCGATGTTATTCCAACTTTTGGCTCGACCAACATGATAGGAGGAGAGCTGGATAGATGAGCCCAGAGTTCTCAGACAGGACAAAGAAAAAAATCGAGGAAATTGTTGCTCGCTACCCTCAAAAAGAAGCGGCTATTCTTCCGGTTTTGCATATAATTCAGCAAGAATTCGGCTCTATCTCGCCTGAAGAAGAAAAGCAAGCAGCTCGAATTTTAGGAGTAAAGCCTATCAGGGTGAGAGAACTCGTGACTTTTTACACGATGTTTCACAGAAAAGCTTTGGGAAAATATCACATTCAAGTCTGTTCCAACCTGAGTTGTTCTCTTCTTGGAGCAGATAATCTGGTTGATTATCTGGCGGAGAAATTAGGAATTGAACCTGGAGAGACAACGCCCGATAAAAAATTTACTCTGTCCAAGGTTGAGTGTTTAGGTGCTTGTGAGCGAGCTCCCTGCATGATGATAAATTTTAATTATTACGGTGACATCACTCCAGAAAAAGTTGATGAAATTTTGGATGGTTTGAAATAGAAAAATGAAGGAAAAGGTTTTAACCAAACATTTTGGGCTTGAAAATCTGTACAAAATAGATGTCTATCAAAGGCAGGGAGGGTATCGAGCTGCAGAGAAAGCACTCTTGAAAATGAAACCAGACGAAATTCTAGAAGAAGTGAAAAAAGCTAATTTGAGAGGAAGGGGCGGAGCAGGCTTTCCGGCAGGAGTCAAGTGGAGTTTTGTTCCGCCCACGGATAAGCCAAAATACCTATGTGTTAACGCTGATGAGGGAGAACCCGGAACTTTTAAAGATCGCTATATCATGAGCCATAATCCTCATATTCTGCTCGAAGGAATTGTAATCACTTGTTTCTGTGTTGGCATCCATGCGGCTTTTATCTACATCCGGGGCGAATATGAAGCCATAGCTTTAAGGCTTGAACAGGCCATTTCAGAGGCCTACGGCAAAGGATTTATTGGAAAAAACATCCTGGGGAGCGGTTTTGACCTGGATATTTTTGTGCACCGTGGGGCAGGAGCCTACATCTGCGGTGAGGAAACCGCCCTGCTGGAATCGCTTGAAGGCAAACGGGGAAAC
>CAYUXD010000442.1:0-1734 GCA_964448655.1 uncultured Eubacteriales bacterium | reverse complement strand
GCAGCCGTATATCCCGAGAGAAAAAGTAGGTACAATGATGAAGCCAATATGTGGCATGAGAAATTCGAAGACGCAAGAAAGAAAGAGTTAGAGAGAAAGCGGCTTGAACAAGAATTGAGAGGGATAAGATAGAGCCAGAGAAGCAGGATCCTTCTTATCTTGGCATATTTTGTATCTTCACCTCCTAATAACCTTTATTCAGAATGTTTGTCCCTCTTAAAGATGAGAATCCCACTTCTCGTTTTCCCTATATCACTGTTTTTTTTATAGCTCTCAATATCCTGATTTTTCTTTGCCAATTTTTCTCACCTCAGGGACTGCAGTATTATGTTCTTAAGATGGGTGCCATTCCCTATGAAATTACTCATTTTACTACTGTCTCTTTTGTTTCCCCTGAATCTCAGGAGCCTGTATCCAGATTATTACCACCTTTATCTCTAATGGCCTCGATGTTCCTTCATGGGGGTTTTCTCCATCTTTTCGGCAACATGCTCTATCTCTGGATATTCGGCAACAACATTGAAGACTTTCTCGGGTCCTTTCGATTCATCCTTTTCTATCTGCTCTCAGGATTGGGCGCAAGCCTAACTCATATTGTTTTCCATCCCAACTCTCAGGTCCCGATGATCGGCGCAAGCGGAGCTATTGCAGGAATACTTGGAGCTTATTTGATCCTCTATCCCAGGGCAAGGGTTCTGACCTTTGTCTTCCTGTTTTTTTTCATTCGAATTCTGCCTATCCCTGCTTATTTTATCCTTGGAATATGGTTTATCCTTCAAGTGCTGAATGTGGGGCTGGGGGGCGGTGTGGCCTGGTTTGCTCACATAGGTGGATTCTTGATCGGGATTGCGCTTATAAAAATTTATACAAGAAAAAGAAGAAAAGTCAAAAGTTGGGTCCATTGATAAAAAGGACGCTGTGCTTCTAAAAAGCCAAAAAGTGTTACCTAATTATTGCGGGAATAAAAATGGGGACAGGCCCACTACTGTCCGGAAGATAAAATTAAAATTGCCTGTAAATTATATATTATCAACATGTTAAAGAACAATTTTGTTATAATCGATTTGAAAGCAAATTCCAATTTTTTTTGTTGTAACTTCAATAATATCAATACATATTTTTGCATTTCAGGCTTAACGGGACACTGGTGGTCCTGTCCGCATTTTTAGTATTTGAGGCCACAATATTTGGTTTATGACTAAGTATTGTGTTCTTTTTAAGCTAAGAAGGATGTCACCGTTAAACTATTGATTTTACCTCAGTAAAGGTTGACAATTCCCCCAAGATTTAGTATTTTAGAGCATCGCTGCAGGCTAAAAGCGTGTATCTAAGGTTTAAAGAAATGAGAACATTCACCCCAAAAAAGGATGAGATCGAGAAGAAGTGGTGGGTGATTAACGCCGAAGGGAAGACTCTCGGGAGGCTCGCCACTGAAGTAGCAGTCTTGCTTCGGGGAAAGAGGAAACCCGAGTTTGCCCATTTTGTTGATTGTGGGGATTTTGTGGTTATTATCAACGCTGAAAAAGTAAATGTCACAGGGAAAAAGCTGGAGCAGAAGAAGTATTATTCTCATTCCGGTTACCCTGGTGGGTTGAAAGTCAAGACACTGAAGGAGCTCT
This sequence comes from uncultured Eubacteriales bacterium, assembly GCA_964448655.1. Lineage (GTDB taxonomy): Bacteria > Acidobacteriota > Aminicenantia > Aminicenantales > Aminicenantaceae > SOIV01. The sequence goes on along the minus strand of CAYUXD010000442.1, from coordinate 115 downwards.
TAGAGAAAAAACCAGAAGAAGTTGTTCGAAAAGCAGTCTGGGGGATGATTCCCAAAGGCAAGCTCGGCCGAGCTGTATACAAGAAGCTTAAGGTTTATAGAGGTTCTCATCATCC
>CAYUXD010000441.1:0-1737 GCA_964448655.1 uncultured Eubacteriales bacterium | reverse complement strand
AGAATTAAAATCGAGCTATTTAAACAGGAGACATCATGAAAAAGAAATTTTGTTTATTTATTGCCTTTGTGTTTATTATTTCTATTTCCTGCCAGGGGGAGGTTCAGACAAAAAACGCTGAAAAGAAAATCAAACAATCAGATATATCAGACGTAAAAGAACAAGTTGCGAAGGCAAATTACGAGGATGTTAGAATAAAAAAATTCCCGATTTCAGTGCAGTGCTGGACATTCAGGAAGTTTACATTTTTTGAAACACTGCCAAAGGTAAAAGAACTCGGCCTAAATTACTTGCAGCCCTATCCAGGTCAGTTACTCAGCGGCGATATGCCTGATGTTAAATTCGACCACAACCTCAGCGATGATCTGATAAAAAAAGTAAAAAGCAAGTTGAAGGAGCATGCAATTTCCCTTGTCAGTTACGGGGTTGTGGGTTTTGACAACAATGAAGAAAGCATGCGGAGGGTTTTTGATTTTGCCAGAAAAATGGGCATTAGAACCATCGTAACCGAACCAGAATTTGATGATTTCTCCCTTATTGAACAGATGGTACAGGAATACAATATAAATATTGCCATTCATAATCATCCCGAGCCTTCAAAATATGCTCGCCCGCAAACCGTTCTTGACCGTGTTAGCGGACTCGACGCTCGGATCGGATCATGCGCTGATACCGGACACTGGATGCGCGCTGGCCTTATCCCTGTGGAAGCACTCAGGCTGCTCGAAGGACGCATCTTGGATGTTCATCTAAAAGACCGGAATAAATTTGGCACTGAAGGAGCTTTCGATGTTCCTTTTGGAACGGGAAAGGCAAATATCCGGAATATACTTGCAGAACTGACCTTGCAGAATTTTCATGGCTACCTTGCCATAGAACATGAAAATCCAGATGAAGTCGACAATCCCTCGCCTTCAATAAAAAAAGGCATCGAATACATAAAAAGTATAACCTACTATGAAGGGTATGAAGAGATACTGAAAAGAAGCCGTGAAAGATACTCCAAGCAAGGCTGGAACCATTATGGACCCGGTTACTTTGAACTTGATGAGAAGACTGGAATACTGAAAGGGCAGGGCGGAATGGGCCTTTTCTGGTACAGCGCGAAAAAGTATAAAGATTTCATACTGGAGCTGGACTATAAATGTGCGGATAAAGCCACAAATTCTGGAATTTTTGTCAGAGTTCCTGAAATGCCGATAAACGACGACTACATTTATCATTCCTTCGAGATTCAGATTAATGACGTCGGCAAGGGAATCCATAAGACAGCTGCTGTCTATGATGCAGAACCTCCTCGCGTCGATGCTTTTAGCGAGAGCGGCGAATGGAACCATTTAAAGATTACCTTAAAAGGTAAAAACATCCAGGTAGAGTTGAACGGCATAAGCGTGATTGACTGGGATGCTGAACCGAGAGGAAAAGTCAGAGATTTTGCTGATATGGGATATATTGGTTTGCAAAACCACGACAGCCGATCACCAGTTTATTTCAAAGATATTTTTGTCAAGGAATTAAAATAAATTAGAAACGAACTCAGACTATAATTAATATGGCAAATAGAAAGAAATTCATATTATAATAATATTTTAAAATGGAGGGAAAAATGAAGAAAGGGATCGCATCAATCTTTATCATCATATTCATCCTGATTTTTTGTGTTTTTGGATTCCAGGAAAAGCAAGAGCAATTTCCCCCGGAAAAACACAAGGTTGAAGTCAGGCTGATTTTAGTTGA
>CAYUXD010000440.1:0-1741 GCA_964448655.1 uncultured Eubacteriales bacterium | reverse complement strand
CCATGGTAATGGTAAACAGAAATCCCATCAGGATGGTAAATAGAATTCCCATTTTAAGCAAACTCCTGTATGGTTTTAGAAAACTTTACAGGAGCGGAAATGATAAGAGAAAAAATGTACAAACAGATTCAAGCCTTTAGGCGGCAGGGGTATTCCAAAAAGGAAATCGCAGCAGTCCTGGGGATAGATTCGAAAACAGCAGCCAGGTATTATCGAATGGATGAGAGGGAGTTCAGATCTTACCGGCAGGAGCATATGTTTCGGGATAAGGTTTTGGAAGAATATGAGAAAGATATCCTGGAAGTGTATGAGAAGAATGAATTTGCGAAGCTTAATATGTCTTCTGTGTATGATTATCTGGAGGAGAGATACGGGGAGCTGCCGGTCAACGAACAAACTCTGCGGAACTACATAAGTTATCTTATCCAGACTGATAAGCTGAGACTGGATGAGAGATTAAGGACCTATAGGAAAGTTCAGGAACTGCCGTTTGGGAAGCAGATGCAGCTTGATTTTGGCCAGCACCGGTGTCCGGGCGGCCTTAAACTTTTCATCTTTGCCGCGGTTCTCTCTTGCAGTCGATATAAATATGTCCTGTTTCAGGACCATCCATTTAGGACAACGGAGGTCATAGAACATCTGCTTTCGTGTTTTTCGTATTTTGGAGGAGTGCCGGAGGAGCTGGTCATCGATCAGGATAAGTTAATGGTTGTGAGCGAGAACGCCGGAGACATAATCTATACGGATGATTTTAAATATTTTGCAGAAGAGCAGGAAATACGGATGTATGTTTGCCGGAAGGAAGATCCTGAGACTAAAGGCAAGATCGAGAACCTGATCAAATACGTAAAGCGCAATTTCCTTAGCATAAGAGACTTCAAGAGTATAGATGAAGCGAACGAAGGTGTTTTGAAATGGCTTAAAAGAAGAGCGAACGGGAAAATATCTCAAGCTACCAAGCAGATACCGGCCATACTGATTGAGCATGAAAGAGAGAGTCTCAGGCCGGTGGGAAACTCCATATTTAGGAAAGAGAAGCTTATAGGAAGAGAGGAGAGAGCGGTCAACGAGAAAGACTGTATCTCGGTAAATGCCTGTGGATATCAGCTGCCCTCCAAATACCGGAACAAAACAGTTGAGGTCTATGTAACCAGGTATAAAGTGTTTGTTTTCGATATCTACACCGGGGAAGAGATCGTTGCCTATGACCTTTCACTCATTCCGGGAAAAATCATATCCAAACGAGAGTACAGACGGGAAAATGAGAAAACACTCCAGGAGTTAAAAGTCCATGTGATCCACATGTTCGTAAGCGAAAACTGGAAGCGATTCACTATCAGGAACTTCAAGGCTTTTCCCAGATATGTCAGGGACCAATGCGTGGAAGCGAAGAGGTACTTCGAAGTGAAGGAGATAGACATTTTCATTCTGGATAGGGCTCTGGAATACTGTTTAGAGAATAACACACTGAGTTTTGCCAACCTTAATGATACCTATATTCATTTTAAGCGGGAAGATGAGAGAGAGGATCTGGAAATTCGAACTCTGAGCCTGGATTATCAAGGAGGTCATAAACCTTTAAGGGTTACGGCCAGGGACTTGTCGGTCTACAAAGAGATAATCAGCAGCAGAGGGGACCAATGAAAGCTTATGAACAGACGCTGAGCTTATTAAAGACCCTGAATCTAAGAGGAGTAGCCAACAGCCTTGATGAGGTGATAAATGACGCAGAGATCAGGAA
>CAYUXD010000439.1:0-1775 GCA_964448655.1 uncultured Eubacteriales bacterium | reverse complement strand
CGGGAAAATATCTTCTCCCAATGGCAAGGCCTGACCCCAGCGAGTTACGCAGCCGGCTGATCAGAGCGAATGGAGAATGGCGTTAAAAATCTGAAGGGAGCTAGGCTATTTCCCAAAACCTTTTCTAATAACGGAAATGGAGATGCCTGCTCTATTAATCGTCGTTTGAACTTTTCCCCAATCTATTATATTATTCATCTACTCACTCACATGCAGAAAAACCAATCAGTCCCTATAATCAAATATCGTGACTAAAAATGGCAACTAAGCCTCTTTCTTTCAAACAAGCTGCCCAAAAAATCCAAAAATTAAGAACAGGTATAAAATATCACGAAAAAAAATATTATGTAGATAACGACCCCCAGATTTCCGACTATGAATTTGACATGCTCATTAAAAAGCTCGAAAAACTTGAAAACCAGTTCCCTGAACTGATCACTCCTGAATCTCCCACTCAGAGAGTAGGTGAACAACCAGTCACTGGATTCGAATCTGTTGAGCACCGTACCCCTATGCTCAGCCTGGATAACTGCTACAGCATAGAAGAATTAAGGGAATTCGAAGAGAGAATTAAAAGAATCATTCCTGGAGAAAAAATAGAATATGTAGCTGAGTTGAAAATAGATGGCCTGGGTATTTCGACCATATATCGCGATGGGAAGTATTTTCAGGCTGTATCCCGGGGAGACGGCTTCAGAGGAGATGATGTCTCCCTGAACGTCAAAACAATCAGGAGTTTCCCCCTTATAATCGATGATCCCCATGAAATAGAGGTCAGAGGAGAAGTCTATTTGCCCTTTCAATCTTTCCAAAAAATAAACGAGGAAAGATCAAAAATGGGAGAGCCTCTTTTTGCTAATCCCAGGAATGCCGCAGCCGGTTCTCTCCGGCTTCTCGATCCTAAAGAAGTAGCTTCGCGCCACTTAGATGTATTCCTCTACTCTATTTTCATCGAAGGAAAAAAGCAGACAAGCCAGTGGAAAAATTTGAAGACCTTGAGAGAGCTAGGCTTCAAAACCAATCCTTCCTCTCGCCACTGCTCTAACCTTAAGGAAGTCATCTCCTTTTGGGAGGAATGGCTGGAGAAAAGAGAGAGCTTGGATTATGATGTTGACGGAGTCGTGGTTAAGGTCGACTCGAGCGAACAGCAAAGGCTTCTGGGGAGCACAGCTAAATTTCCCCGATGGTCCATCTCATTCAAATTCCCTGCCAGACAGGCCACGACAAAGATAAAAGATATCGCTGTTCAGGTAGGGAGAACAGGCGCCTTAACCCCCGTTGCTATTCTAGAACCAGTTAAACTCTCTGGAATCACTATAAGCCGCTCTACTCTTCATAATGAAGATGAGATAAAAAGAAAAGACTTCAGAGTGGGAGATTATGTTCTCATCGAGCGAAGCGGAGACGTCATCCCGAAAGTTGTCTCCGTTATGAAAGAAAGACGAACAAGAAAAGAAAAAAAATTTGCTTTCCCCTCAAAATGCCCTGTTTGTCACTCTTCAACTTTCAAGCCAAAAGGAGAAGCGATATCACGCTGTACGAATCCATCCTGTCCTGCCAAATTGAAGGAATCTCTTCTCCATTTTGCCTCACGGAGGGCTATGAATATAGAGGGATTGGGAGTAGCGCTGGTCGATCAGCTTTTAGAGAAAAAATTAGTCGAAAATATACCAGACCTCTATTCTCTGAACCATGAAGATCTGGCGAATCTCGAAAGGATGGGACCAAAAAGCTCTCAGAATTTATTGGACGAAATTGAGAAATCAAAACAAAGA
>CAYUXD010000438.1:0-1777 GCA_964448655.1 uncultured Eubacteriales bacterium | reverse complement strand
TTCTTTAATTGTTCCTCGGCTTCATCTTTCCTGCTCTGTTTAAGGTATAAATCAGCCAGCTGAAGTCTCACCTGCCTTTGGTCATAGTTAGCCTTCAGCGCTTCAAATAGCTTTCCTTGGGCTTTGTCAAATTGTTCATTTATCTTATGGACAACACCCTGAGCAAAATAGAATGCACCTTCGTTTCTTTCATCAAAGGCGTCTAAATGAATGATTATTTCAGACGGAGTTTTTTCTTCCAGATAAATTCCTTTTTCTTTTTTTATTCTTTCCAGCTCATTCGCCTTGATTATTTTTCCATTTGGTTTCCGCGCAGTAAGACCTGACGTTTTTGTCATCCAACTTTGGTCAAAATAGACATTCTCTTCAATTATCTTAAGCTGCTCTGCGGCTAATTCAATCTCATTGTTTAGAATATAGACCGCGGCCAGGTAGAAACGGGGATTAAAGTTTTCGCGGTGAAACCCGAGAGACTGAATTAGATATTTTTTTGCCTTTTCCAACTCGTTTTTTTGCAGGTAGGCATAGCCGAGGTCATCGAAGACCTCAGCTTCTGTCTTCCAAGTCGTAAACATCATGCCCTTGAGATAGTTGGCTATTGCCTTATCGTATTTTCCAGAAAGAATTTCCTCGTCTGCTTGGCTGAAGTATTTATTTACCTCTGGCGGCCGCGCCAGAATTTGAATAGAAGAGAAAAAAATAATCAGCAGAAAAATCGAAAGGATTGCAGATTTTTGCTTCAATTTCGAATTTTTTCCTCCCTCCCAAAAAACTTATAGCTGAGAGATGCGGCTAAGTCAACTCATTTGATATCACGGCAAAAGCCAGCTTGTTTAATTGACATTAGATTTCACCAGTGTTATATGCTATATGCTTGAAGCCACGGAAGATGTTTGGAGTCCCCATTTTTCTCATCCTTTGATATCGTAAAATTCGACAAGGATGCAAAACGATGTCAGGAGATAAAGAAATAAAGAAAACCAAGAAGAAGAAAGAAACTCTGAGGAGAAAAAACACAAACATGATCCTCTCTCCGGTATGACATGATTCATCCCCTCCTGGATAAAGAAAAACAGCTCCAAGCAAAACGCTATGAAAAAGAAAAGCGCCTATTGGGGCTCGCCAGTATGGCTCTCTCACTTGTTATTCTGCTCGGGTTTTATTTCAGTGGTTTAAGTGCCTGGCTCGCCAACCTCCACATAGGAAACTCTATAATCTGGACTTTTCTCCTTTATGTACTGTCATTCCAGATGATATCAGTATTTTTCGGTCTTCCCCTTAGTTTTTACAGCAGTTATGTCCATGAACATAAATGGAATTTCTCGAATCACACGGTCAAGAGCTGGCTCTGGGAACAGATTAAAGGCTTCTCAGTCGGTCTTATTCTTATACTTATCTTACTTGGCTTGTTGTTCTGGATCATGGCTGTATACCCTCAAAACTGGTGGTTGATTGCAGGCTTGGCTTTTGCCTTTGTGAGCGTTGTCCTGGCTACAATTTTTCCCGTCGTTATTCTTCCGATTTTCAACAAATATACTCCTGTGGAGAATAAGGAACTGACGGATACTCTGGAGAGGATTCTCTCTGAAGGAGGTTTAAGAAGCAGCGGCTTTTTTAAAGAAGATATGAGCCGGCAGACAAAGAAGGAAAATGCCTTTCTGGCCGGGTTGGGCAAAACAAGGCGGGTTGTTTTGGGGGATAACTTGATGGAAAACATGTCTGTTCCGGAGATTGAGTCAATCATAGCTCATGAGGTTGGGCACTATAAGAACAGGCA
>CAYUXD010000437.1:0-1784 GCA_964448655.1 uncultured Eubacteriales bacterium | reverse complement strand
GAAATGATAGACTCTAATGCTTTGTCCCATCCTTATTACTGGGCAGGATTCATAGTATCAGGGAAAGCAGATGAAATAATCTTCCCGCACTCAAGAAATAAATTGCTTTTCTTTGGAATCTCATTCTTATTTGTGGCAGGAATAATTTTTTCCGCTGTGAGAAGCCATAGAAGAAAACTTAAGATCTCTTTCTGAAAGTCCTCCGCCTACCCTTCCCTAACGAGTCAGCCATGACTGATTCCTCATAGACAGAGCTGCAAAGGGAACAATCCACCACAGACAAAAAGCTGTAATGAGCGCATAAGGTATTCCATAGAGGAAAGTAAGGCTTTTATTGGTGCGGAGATAATAAAGAGAGAGAAAAAAGGAAGACACAACCAGGAAAGCAATATGACGGAGAATAAAGAGAGGGTGGACGCAAAAAGAATAAATTATGATACCTAAAGAAAAAACATGCAAAGGATGGAGGATATTCAAAAAGAAGAAGTCAAATATGGGCATAACTCTGTGTTTTTTCCGGTATTTTGAAAACATGAACCTGGCAAAAAGAATGGATTCTCGAATATAGCTCCTTGTCCAGCGAAGATACATTCTAATCATCTGAGCTAGCCTTGTGGGCACCTTCGTATAAACACAGGCATTGGACTGGAATCTCGTCATATAGCCTGCTTTCAGGATTTGAGTCGTGAGAGCTCTATCTTCCCCGTAGGTGCAGGGTGTTTTAAGAAATTTCTGGTTGACCCACTCCTGGATGAATTTCAGCAAAACATTCTTTCTGTAGGCAGTGAGGGCACCCGGGCAGCAAAAAACAGCCCCGTAAACACTCTGATAAGCGCGGCCAAAATTAAAGGAGATTGAATAGCGGATCGAAAGCATCCTTGTTAGAAAATTCTCCTTTTCATTCAAAACTGCAACTCTGCCCGCAACAGCACCCGTTTTTTTATCTCTAATCAAGGGAATAACAAGATTTCTGATGGCGCTCCGCCCGATTTTACTATCAGTGTCAACAGTAACGATAATCTCTCCTCTTGATTTCTTCAAACCTACATACAGGGCCTTTCTCTTTCCTAAATTTTCTCTGAAATTGACGACCTTCAGTCTATTCCCGTATATTTGCTTGGCTCTCAGCATATAGAAAAAAGTTAAATCAGTGGAGCCGTCATTGATACAAATAACTTCGAACTTGTCTCGGGGATAGTTGCTGCTGAAGATGGAAGAGATTGATTTCTTTATGAGCTCCTCCTCGTTTAAAGCAGGCATGATCACGGAAACAAATGGCCAGTTGATGCTCTCATCCGACTCTATTGTCTGAGGCTTGTAGCGAAACCAAAGAATTGTCCGGAAAATTACACCGCTCACTATGATTACAGCTGATATCAATAACGGGTATGTTGAGATTCTGAGGAATAAATTGCTGCCCAGAAATTCAGCCCATAGGTGAAAGATGCGGAATTTAATGGAAACAACTACTATGAAAGAGCTGGTCAGTATGATGAAGAGAATAAGAACAGGGTCTGTCTTTGCTTTTAGATAAGGAAAATCAAATAAAAAGCTTTTTGGCTGAGTTTCTAATTCAAGCTCATCAAATGTTTTTTCCCACATACAAGGCCCACAAAAATTATTTTAAAGAGGAAAAGTGAAAATGATTCTTACGGGAACGAATAATATTAAATAAAATCAGGGAAGTCAAGCAGGTTATGGATTTTAAGCAAAAAGAAATTAGGCCCAATAGCCCTGGATAATCTTCCTACATGAAAATAATTTCCCTCTCATGCTGAACAAGA
>CAYUXD010000436.1:0-1793 GCA_964448655.1 uncultured Eubacteriales bacterium | reverse complement strand
GGCGGTTAGCTCAGCTGGGAGAGCGCAGCGTTCGCAACGCTGAGGTCGGGGGTTCAAATCCCCTACCGTCCACCATTACGAGTTTTAAGAAGAAATGATAAGCAGCGAGATATTAGTTTTAGTAGGGACGGCAGCAACTGTTGGTCTTGTCCATACAGTACTTGGGCCTGACCACTACCTTCCCTTTATCGTGATAAGCCGGGCCAGAAAATGGTCTCTACACAAAACTCTCCTTATCTCTTTTTTCTGCGGGCTGGGGCATGTGCTGAGCTCTGTGGTGTTGGGCTTCATCGGGGTTGCTCTGGGGATTGCTGTTTCTCGTTTGACGTCAGTTGAATCTTTTCGAGGCGGAGCAGCAGCCTGGCTTCTCATCGGCTTTGGCCTCGCCTATTTTATTTGGGGAATGCACAGAGCGATAAAAAACAGGCCCCATAAACATATTCATGTCCATGTTGACGGCGAGGAACATGATCATCTTCACACGCACGAGGTAGAGCATTCCCATGTGCACGAGGAGAAGAAAGGGCCCAGTCTGACTCCCTGGATACTTTTTATTATATTTGTGTTTGGACCCTGCGAGCCATTAATCCCTCTGGTCATGTATCCTGCGATGAAGCAAAATATCTCTGGGGTCATTTTAGTCACAATTGCCTTTGGTTTGACGACAATTCTAACCATGCTCACTATTATCGCTGTTTCTTCCTGGGGGATAAGATTTCTTCGTTTTGGTCGCTTAGAAAGATATGTTCATGCCTTAGCCGGGGCTATGATATTTATCTCAGGACTGAGCGTCATGTTTCTCGGCCTTTAGAAATGAATCCTCTTTCAAATTCCTTTATCTAAAAAATTTTTCTACTAAATAAAATAGTGGGCTTGATAAATCAAGCCCCTACAAAATAAACTGGTGGGGTTGATAAATCAAGCGCCTACAGATAAATCAAGCCCCTACATAAGATCATGGTTGAAATGTTTCATTTTATCCTTTAATCTCATGAATAGAACTTTTTTCCATGAAATTTATCGTTGACTGCATGCTGGGGAAGTTAGCCAAGTGGCTTAAAATTCTCGGGTTTGATACGGTCTATTTCAGCAAAATCGAAGATTCCGCTCTCCTGGCTCTGGCTCAAAAAGAAGGCAGAGTCCTTCTCAGCAGAGATAACGGATTGATTGAAAAATCGCGAGATATCAAAACCTTATTCATAGAAAGTGAAGATTGGAACCCTCAGGTGGAGCAGGTTTTGGATGAGTTTGACCTCTGGCCGGAGGTAAGGCCTTATTCTCGCTGCATCGAATGCAACGTTGAGCTCAAAGATTTACCAAAAAAGCGAGCTAAGAATTTGGTGGCTCCTTTTATTTATGAGCGGGCTACCTCCTTTGCCATTTGTCCCCGATGCGGGCGCGTTTTCTGGAAAGGGACTCACCACCAAGATATGGAATTCAAGATCGAAGAAATACTAAAAAAGAAAGAGAAGAGAGAAAAGAAAAAAGCTAAAAAAACTCAGAAAAACGGGGAAAAGAAAAAATAGTATTGTGCCTCATTAAACAATCGCAAAATTTAGGCAAAGATTTTCAAGAATTCATTGATTTCTTTTCTGGGGATAATTAAAATGGAACCTAACTTGATATTCCTACCATAAAAAAGAGGTGTTAAGATGAGCATCATCAGTAAATTATTCGGAAAGTCCCCGTTTGAACCTCTCTACCAGCATATGCTGAAAGTTAAAGCATGCGTTGATTTAGTCAGGCCTCTTATGGATGCTTTCCTTAAAGGAGAAGAGGAGAAAGTCAAGGAT
>CAYUXD010000435.1:0-1801 GCA_964448655.1 uncultured Eubacteriales bacterium | reverse complement strand
ATGAGAATGCGGGACCATTTGTTTACCCTATGATGGGAAGTTATACTATGGAGTTTACGATACCTTATGACCCAACAAATGGGACTGTTAGTCGAGGGAATTTAATTCGTTGTCAGAAATATCCTGATAGTATGGCACCTGTTTGGGAACCGCGAAATCAACAAACCTTCCGCCCTGCCTGGTCGGTCCTATATTGCGGTAAGTCAAATTTTTTAAGAGCTTTTCGTTGATTGACTGGCCCGCTGCATTTGATGGTACAATTAATGGCCAGCAGAATAAGACAATGCCCACCACAAATTTCAAACACTTCTTGCGAGTTTTCACAAAATCCTCCTTACATGGAATTGAACGATTTTTCTGAGCACCTGAATTATAGATGGAATGAATCAAGCCCTTACAATTTATCTTTGCGGTCGATAAGCTTTAGAAATTTTTTCTTATTTCTAATTCCCTGCAGAATATCTGGAAACAGGGACTTGATATCATTCTCGCTGTAGTCGCTTTTGATTATCTCTACCTCGCCTCTTTTAACATGACATAAGATCGTTTTTACGTCTTTAGCATATTTTATAATTCTGGTTCTTGGGGCCTCGAAATAAGTCACCTGGATTATCATCTTCTCTTCTTCTCCTGCGCCCTGGATTAGAAAAACAACATGTTCTTCGCTGTTATTTTCGTCGTTGTCCAGTTCCATATGAAATTCTCTTTTTATGAAGTCTTCATTATTGTAAGGTCCGAGTTCCACGACTTCTTTGTACATTTCTTTCAAAATTTCTGCGGGATTTTTTTTGCGTTGCGGTGCGTTTGTTAGAACGTCATAGACTGAAGATCTGGCATTGGATATGAATACATGGACTGCAGCTGCGCCAATTATGATTCCCCTGGGGAAATTTCTAAGGAATTCTCTCCTCTCCATTCTAAATCCGTGCCCTGCCCTATTATGATTATATCTCAAATGAAATTTAAAAGCATGCTTTAATCGATTTTGATACCTTGTTCTGTCAGACAAGAAATGGGACCAGAATTTTAGAGATGACTTATTCCCGGTTTCAAAAGGAAGTGATGAAGCCTTCCTTCAAAAGCTGGTTAGAATCTTTGATTTCCAGTTCAGTTGATTCAATAAAATCCAGAGCCTTGTTCAAGGTCTTCAGCATTACTTTCTTGTCATCAGGAAGGTCACCTGCCACTCCCCTGTAGAAAATAGCATTTCCTGCCCAGAGGAAGTTTGTCAGATGATCGCTGGCTAAGAAACATCCCTCCAGGTCCAGGCTTTTAACAAAGAGCTGGACTTCTTTCAATCTCTCCAGGGGCGGAATGATGACAAATTCCCCCTTCTCCAGTTTTTCTTTCAAAGGTGTCCCCTGTTTGATTGTCAGTGTCCTCAGTCTTATGAAATCCGGTTCAATCTCGTTGAGAACGCTGGCGCTGTTCAGGGCATGTTCCTTCCACCGCTTCTTCCCGCCTGCACCACTCATGACATAGAAATTCACCTCAAACCCAGCCTCTTTAGCCTTGCGCCCAGCCTCGATCATCTCCTCAGGTGTTACTCCTTTACAAAGCAACTCGAGTACGACGGGGTCCCCTGATTCAAGGCCGATGTGGAGCCTATCAAGACCTGCCTTGCGAACCGAAGTCAAGAACTCCATCTTTCTGCTCAAAATAGTCTTGGCCCTTGCATAGGCTGTTACACGTCTGATATCAGGGAAAGTTTCTCTTATAAAAGCTACTATTTCTGGCAGCTCCTTGTGTAAAAGATTGTCGCTATCTCCAAGGAATATTGATTGAGCCGCTCTGTATATCT
>CAYUXD010000434.1:0-1831 GCA_964448655.1 uncultured Eubacteriales bacterium | reverse complement strand
GAAGTCTTAATGGACCCGGCAAATTCGGTGATGATCGACTTCCTACCTTCTGGGAGCTCGACTTAAGGCTGGAGAAGGTCTTCCCCGTTACCGAGACTTCGAATGTTGTCTTTGCTGTGGATGCCTTCAACATCACCAACTCCGCTCATGTCTTAAAGACACAAGCTCTTCTCTCCGCAGCCGATTACGGTGATCCCCTGAGAATTCTCAATCCTCGTGTTATCAGGTTTGGTATAAGGTTCGACTTCTAAGCCGCTTATCAAGTTCGAGTTCAAGGCCCCTCCTTTCTTTAGGAAAGGAGGGGCTTTTTTTTTGCCATCTCACATGGTAAAATGCAGGTGGAGGTTTTGGATGAGAAAAGCAGGCTTTTTTGTGATATTGATATTATTAGTCAGTACCATTCTTTTCTCTCAGGCCTACAAAGGAAAGGGAAAAGTTAAAGGGTATGTACTTGACGAGGAAGGTAATCCCCTGGAGGGGATCAAGGTTAAGCTTTACTCTTTAAAAGCTCAATCTGGGTTAGAAACTGTTACAGATGCTGATGGAATGTGGAAGGCTTATTGGATTAGAGGGGGGACGTGGAATATTGACTTCGAGAAGATTGGCTATAAACCGAAAAAGATCAGCGCTGAATTCAAGGAATTCAGCAAGAACCCTGATATGGAAATAAAGATGGAGAAGATTGAGGGTTTGGTAATAACCGAGGAGCTGAAGGAGTGTTTGAGGACAGGAAATGAGCTTTTTGCTGAACAGAAGTACGAGGAAGCTCTGGAGAGTTACAAAAGTATCATCGAAGAATTTCCAGATGCATACATTATTCATCAAAATATAGGGAACTGCTATTTTCAGATGGAAAAGTACAGTCTGGCGGAGGAGTCTTATCGAAAGGTCTTGGAAAAGGATCCCGGCAATAGTGAAGTCATGCTTCTTATCGGAAATACTTATGCCAACCGCGGCGAGAGTGATAAAGCTCTGGAGTGGTATAGCAAGATCGAGTTTGAAAAAATTGATGACCCGACAGTCCTTTATAACATCGGCTCGAATTTTTATAATGTATCAAATTTCAAAGAGGCCTTAAAGTACTATAAGAAAGCAGTTGAAATCCAGGAAGATTTTCTTGATGGGATTTATCAGCTAGGCCTTGCCCATTTGGCTCTGGGGAACAACCAGGAGGCCATCGATGCCTTTGAAAATTATCTAAAACATGACCCTGATTCCGGGAAAGCATCTCAGGTGAGGGGATTTATTGAATTTTTAAAAAAGAAAATTAAGGACAGTAAGTGAAAATTGAGATGGAAGAAAATCGAAGGTTTTATTTCGCTGAACTTCTCTGTCTTTTTCTTGGAATCTTCTTGCTTGGCTCTCCTTTGTTTTCCAGGATGGATTCAAAGAAAGGCCGGCTCAATTTTCTGCTTATCACCATAGATACCCTGAGGCCGGATAGGCTGAGCTGCTACAGCAGCGAACATCTTAAAACTCAAAACATCGATGGCCTGGCTGAAAAAGGAGTTTTATTCTTGAAAGCCTTTGCTCATACTCCCATGACTTTACCTTCCCATACGAATATCCTTTTAGGGGCAACACCGCTTTATCATGGTGTTCACGATAACTCTAATTTTATTGTGAGAGAAGAATTCTTGAATTTAGCCGTGCATCTAAAAAGCTATGGTTATTCCACTGCAGCCTTCGTCGGCGCCTTTCCTCTGGATTCAAGGTTTGGACTTACGGGGGGATTTGATGTCTATGATGACAATTATGGCAGCATAAGCAAAGAAGAGTTTTCTTATATAGAGAGAAGAGCCGAAGTTGTTGTCGAAAGAGCAATGAATTG
>CAYUXD010000433.1:0-1832 GCA_964448655.1 uncultured Eubacteriales bacterium | reverse complement strand
GAATGGAGAATGGCGTTAAAAATCTGAAGGGAGCCAGGCTATTTCCCAAAACCTTTTATAAAAACGGAAATGGAGATGCTTGCTAAACTCCTCCCAAGATTGACCGGGTCTGGTTTTTATGAAATAATCTTGAAACTTAAGAGGGCGACGCAGGTTATGAAAACTCGGATTGGGATTAGAAGAGAAGAAAAAAATCCATGGGAAAGAAGGGCTCCTCTGATTCCTGCTCACGTTCGTGAAATGGTCAAGAATAATCCCTTAGAGATCTGGATTCAACCGTCCTCAATCCGCATCTTCCCCGACAAAGATTATCTTCAAGAAGGAGCCAGGATAGAAGAAGATCTTGCTCCGTGCTCAATTATCTTTGCTATAAAAGAAATTCCTCTCCAATTTTTCAAAAAGGAAAGAGTATACATATTCTTCTCTCACACAATAAAAGGACAATCCCACAATATGCCCATGCTTCAAAGAATGATAGACCTCGAGTGTACTTTGATCGACTATGAAAGAATAGTAAACGAGAAAGGACAAAGGCTTCTATTTTTTGGAATGCAGGCAGGACAGGCCGGAATGATCGATACTCTTTGGGCTTTAGGACAAAGACTGAATCATGAGAAAATAAAAAATCCCTTCTCTTTGATCAGACTGGCACATGAATACGGGAGCCTGGTTGCTGCTAAAGAAGCAATAAAAAAAGTAGGCTGGCAGATCCACAATAATGGCCTTGACATTTCTCTTGTCCCCCTGGTCTTCGGTTTTGCAGGGTACGGAAATGTCTCCCAGGGAGCTCAGGAGATATTCAATCTCTTGCCTTACAAAGAGGTTGAACCCGAGAAAATCGCTTCCTTTTTTGAGAAAAAAAATTATTCAGCCCACAGTGTTTATAAGGTCGTCTTTAAAGAAGAACACATGGTCAAACCCATCAAGACGAATCAAAAATTTGATCTCCAGGACTATTACGATAATCCTCAAAAGTATAAATCTATTTTTGATTCTTATCTTTCTTTCCTCGCAGTCCTGGTCAATTGTATTTTCTGGACACCTAAGTATCCAAGATTTGCGACAAAAAAAAGTCTGAGACAACTTTTTATGAAGGATGATAAGCCTCGTCTGCGAATAATCGGAGATATTTCTTGCGACATTGAAGGATCCGTGGAATGTACAGTCCAGGCAACTACTCCCGACAATCCTGTTTTTGTCTACGATCCCCTGGAAGAGAAAGCGAGAGATGGGGTATCGGGGAGGGGAATTGTTGTTATGGCTATAGATAATTTGCCGGCTGAGATATCTCTTGAATCTTCGATATTCTTCAGCAAGGCACTCAAGCCTCTGGTCCCTGCTATTGCCAAAGCAGACTTTTCTGGAGATTTTGCAGATTGCAACCTTCCAGATGCTGTTAAAAAAGCGGTTATTCTGTATAAGGGGAAGTTTACCCCTGATTATGAATACATGAAGAATTTTTTCAATTAATTTAAAGGAGAGACGCAATGAAAAAAATACTAATCCTGGGAGCAGGCCTCGTGGCCAAGCCATTGGTCAGGTACCTCCTTGACCAGCCAGATTTTGAGGTTGAAGTAGCCAGCCGGACTGTGAGCAAAGCTGTGAAGCTCATTGATAACCATCCCCAGGGCACGGCTAACAAGCTAAATCTCAAGAATGAAGAAGGCTTAAAAGATAAGATCTCTAAGGCAGATCTTGTTATCAGCATGGTTCCTTATACTTTCCATCCTAAGGTTGCTAAATACTGTATTGATTATAAAAAGGCCATGGTCACAACTTCTTATGTGAGCGAAGTGATGCAGAACCTAGACGCAGAGGCAAAGAAAGCAGGG
>CAYUXD010000432.1:0-1834 GCA_964448655.1 uncultured Eubacteriales bacterium | reverse complement strand
TCGCTTCATACTGTTTTTGCATATCATCGGCTTTTAGCTGGGCGATGGTGCCATAATCTTTCAGCCTGTAAAACAAATCAGCGGGATGATCAGTGTGAATATGGATACGGACTTTTTCCTCTGATCCTGCTACGATTGCAGAACTTCCGAATGGGATAATTTCTTCTCTAAGTTTATCTAAATCCATGCCTTTACCGACAAACAGCGCTTCGGTACAGTATCTATGCTCAATTGCATCTTTATCTTTATAAACATGAAATCCCTCATCTTCCCATAAAACTGTGGGCTTTGGAATTTTTTTTAATCTTCCCCTTTTTATAAAATTGGTGATCCTTTCAAGAAAGTCGACAAATCCTTTTGCCCCAGCATCAACGACTCCGGCTTTGGCCAGAACGGGAAGCTTATTGCGAGTCTCAATCAAAGACTTTTTTGTGACTTGAAGTGAATAAGAGAGAAGATCGACAAAATCCCGTTTTCTTGTCCTCTGCTGATAGACCGCTTCAGCCCAATCTTTCATTACGGTAAGCATCGTTCCCTCAACTGGAGAAACGACTGATTTATAAGCGTACTGAACTGCTTTTTTGACTATTTCGCCAAAAGAACTCGTTGATATTCTTTTCACTTTCTTGATTTCTTCACTTATCCCGTGGAGGAACTGAGCGAAAATCAAGCCAGAATTTCCTCGAGCACCGGAAAGCGCCATGTCAACAATTGAATGTATAGTTTTATAAACAGACGAGTTGGGAACAGCTCCTTCAGCGATCGAGTGCATTGTTGAAGCCAGATTAGTTCCTGTGTCAGAATCTGGAACTGGAAAGACATTTATCTTGTTTAAATATTTTTGGTCTTTTATGACTTCATTGCCTCCGACCATGAAAGCATAATAAAGCCTGGGTCTATCAAGATAGCTTATCTTCATGATTGATTCATTTAATTGCAAAAATTTTAATTAACCTATAGATTATATAAAATTATTGTAAAAATATCCCGCCGCTAATTTCAAATTTTTGAAAATTCTTGTCGAAAATCTAAATTTCGTTGAGAAAAATAAATCTTTACTGAGAAGACACGCATTAAAATAGATAAAATAAATATGCGTAACTGACGAAGCTAGCGGCGGACAGGGAAGTCCACAGTAAGATGAACTGGCGAATATCGATAACAATAATCAGGAAAAAGTAACTTTTTTCAAATTATGCGGGAGTTCGGTGCTTAAATAGGCACAGTTTGGTCAAGCCTGATGTCTGGAAATCCCTTCCCAGGTCTGTCGAAATTTCACATTGAGATTTTCTCTACAGACAGATCGTCTGAATTGCACCTGGGATAGTGGATCGAACCTAATTTTTAAACAGCATTAAGCTAATGGCCCGGAATACAAGTGGTGGGCGATGCAGGATTTGAACCTGCGACTTCTACCGTGTGAAGGTAGCACTCTACCCCTGAGTTAATCGCCCAGCCTATCTATTTTTATTCAATTTAACCTCTGTTGTCAATTTTTCCCTATCTTAATTAGTAACAACAAAAAACCGAATAACTTGGATTGACAAGATTTCTTTTTCATTTTATAAATATGGTAGTGGCAATTAGAAGGTGCCCTTACTGTAAAGCCATTATAGATGGGGGTGCTGAATACTGTTCAAACTGCGGCACCCAGCTTCTTTTTCCCGAGGATGAATCCAAAGAAGAGGATATCCCTGGAGATAGAATCGTAGAGGAAGAAAAGAAAGAGGAAGAGACTTTAGAAGCGAAGGAGGAGGAATCAGAAAAAGAAGAGCCTTCTCTTGAAAGTGAAGAGGAAGAAGAGGAAGAGGAAGAGGAAGAAGAGGAGGAGGAA
>CAYUXD010000431.1:586-1866 GCA_964448655.1 uncultured Eubacteriales bacterium | reverse complement strand
CTGAAGAATTAATATTGAAAATATCTTCTGGATTTCCATATACAATACAACTATTAGGAGATGCTACATTTTCTTTAATGCAAGACACCTCTTATATGACACAAAAAGATGTTCTATTTGGAATTGAGAAGACTCTTAAATCAGATAAAAATGAAAAATATTACTCAATTCTAAATACTTTATCTATAGAGCAAAGAAAAATTTTAACCTTAATGGCAAGATATAAGTCTACAGAATTGCCAGTGACTATTCCTTTTCTCTGGCTAAGATCGGAAGCTAAAAAAATTAAGGAAGATGAAGAAAAAATAATAACCATTGGAAGATCTTTAAGTAAAGACGGCTATATCATTTTTAATGAAGAAAAGGAGATTTGCCAATTTAATGATGAATTATTAAGAATTTTCTTAGTTTTAATGTATCAAGAAGCAAGAGAAGAGATATATGAAGAAGGCAAAATTGATTTTTATAGCTTGAGTGATCCTAAGATAAGGAAGATTATCAATCAGATTGAAAAAGCTGACTTTAAACATCTATGGGAGTTTGATGAAGATGTTGAAAAAATATGAGAATAGCAAATATAATCAAAAAAAGAATTAAAATAATCCGCACATTTTAATAAAGAATCACTTTAAAGATCTAAATTGAAAAACTCATTAAATACCCTTATGTCCAAATTTCTTACTATTTCTTACTATAAAGTCGTAAAAAATGCGATGTATGCGATAAATGCACAGGAATCTACAGGAGTAGAGAATTTATAAGGAGTAGCTCAGACGGAGAAACACTCCAGCCGAGATAGGGAAATGTCAGTTTGTTATGGAGGAGGGGATCAGCATCACGGGCTAAATATCCATTCTCAACAAGATATTGCCATTCTTCAGTGCCAGGAATAGGAGAAAAATAAGCTAACCTGGGTCTGGCACCAAGCCGGCGAACATGGAGGATACTCTCTTTTATGCCAGAAATATCCTGCCCTGGTAGCCCCACCATGAGATAAACATTTATCTCTTTGCGGCTGTAACCTGCTCTCTCCAAGTGGACCAATGCCTTATCTAAATCACCTTCTGAGACTTTCGGACAAGCTTTAGCCAGAACATTTTTGTCGAAGGATTCCTGGCTGAGGAAGAGGGACTGAAAGTTTGCTTCTTTAAAAAGAGAAGCCATCTCAGAATCAATCTCCTTCACGTGAAGGCCGTTGGGCGTGTGAAAAACCAGAGGGAGATTTCTCTGGATAATTTCCTTCAAAAAAGAGAAAACATGACTATTTTTTTTGAAGAGAA
>CAYUXD010000431.1:0-576 GCA_964448655.1 uncultured Eubacteriales bacterium | reverse complement strand
TCTATCTCGGAAACCACAGAAGAAGGCATTCTTTGCTCAAAATTTTTACAAAGTAAAGGGGCGGCACAAAAAGAACATTTAAAGGGACAGCCTCTCGATGTTAGAACAGGGAGGGTTTCTTTATTCCTTAACAGCTCAAAGGCTGGCCAAGGAATCTCATCAAGAGTTTCAAACTGATGTTCTGAACAGGAGTTATCCCCTAAAACTTCCCTTAGAAGAGGAAGGATTTTCTTCTCCCCTGGCCCTTGAAAAACGATATCTGCTCCACAAGAGCTCTTTGCATGCTCGGGCATCAATGTGGGGTAAACTCCTCCCAAAATCACGGGAACTCGGCCAAATCGCTTCCGGATAAATTCAACAACAAGTTGAACCCCGGGATACCAATAAGTCATTGTACAAGTAATGAGAACAAGGTCAGGAGAAGGGAGATGCTCTAGCTCATGCAGAAAAAGCTCGAGGGGAATTCCATAACGGGAATATTTCCTGGGGATATCCTTCAGGACAGAAGGCTTTGCCACCTCTTCTTTTAAAAAAGCACCTCTTCCGTCAGGTTTTGTCTTTAATTTTCTATCTAAA
>CAYUXD010000430.1:0-1871 GCA_964448655.1 uncultured Eubacteriales bacterium | reverse complement strand
TCCAGGCTTAGTTTAAAAGCCAGATTTCTTGCTTGAAACGGAAGAAATCCGGTGGCCGGGTTGATATATTCTTTAAAAATAAGCTCTGGTGTTTCAGCAGCAACTTTTTCTATCTCAACTCCCCCCGCGGAAGAAGCCATGACAACGGGAGCTTCCTTTGCTCTGTCTATAACAATTCCGATGTAAAGTTCTCGAGCAATATCAAGTGCTTCTTCTACTAGAATTCTTTTTACAAGCTTTCCTTCTGGTCCAGTTTGGGGAGTGACCAGGGTCATACCGATCATTTCCTTGGAAATTTCTTCTGCTTCTTGAGGATTCTTGGCAAGTTTGATGCCTCCTCCTTTGCCTCTTCCTCCCGCATGGACCTGAGCTTTGAGCACGACTTTCGGGCCGATTTTATCTGCAATTTCGCGAGCTTTGGAAGGAGTTTCAGCTACTTCTCCCCGGGGAATTTGAACGTCATACCTATCGAGAATTTGTTTGGCTTGATACTCATGAATTTTCATTGTGTTTATCCTTTTATAAGATCTTTATACTTATATTTTGGCATTGTCCCAAATTTGCTTTATTCTAAGTCATTGCGAGCGACCATAGGGAGCGTGGCAATCTCATAGGAACGAAGACGGCGGATTGCTTCGTCCTTTCAGGGCTCGCAATGACAAGCGAAGGAATCTTCTGCGCTCGCAAGGGCATGCGCCAAGCAACTTTGTGACAATGACATTTTTTCCAATTGTCTTGTGAACAAATTGATGATATTTCCTTTGAACCCAGAACTCTTCCTCCAAGAGGAAGAAAGGAGAGATGAGTTTACGGTTTGTTTTTAAGTCTCTTCTTCAATCCTTCTGGTACTTCTTTTTGCCTTCTTGATAAAGATCGCCACCATACATATCGTTGATTACAATACATGGAAAATCTTTGACTTTTACTCTTCTTATCGCTTCAGGCCCCAATTCTGGATAAGCGATGACTTCAGATTCTTCTATACTTTTAGAAATGAGAGCTCCAGCTCCACCGACTGCGGCAAGATAGATACCTTTGTATTTCTTTAAGGATTCCTTGACTTCTTCATTCCTGGATCCTTTTCCGATTGTGCCTTTAAGACCGAGGGAGTGAAGAGTTGGAGCAAAGGAGTCCATCCTGTAGCTTGTAGTTGGTCCTGCAGAACCGATGGGATTTCCAGGACGAGCAGGTGTAGGGCCAACATAATAGATAATTTGCCCTTTAACGTCTAGCGGCAATTCTTTGCCTTCTTTGACAAGTTCAATCAGTTTTTTATGCGCAGCGTCTCTCCCTGTATAAAGATAGCCGGTGATGAAAATTTTGTCTCCAGCCCGCAGTTTGGCGATGTCTTCATCCGAGACAGGGGTTTCGATTCTGTGTTCAGCCATTCTTCTCAGAGTTTAATCAGGTCTACCACGTTGCGAACAGCAGCCTCTGAGTTCTTGATAGCTTCTTTCTCCTCGTCGGTCAGCTCTATCTGTATGATTTCTTCAACTCCACGAGCACCTAATTTGATGGGCACTCCAAAATAGAGGCCATTAATTCCGTATTCTCCTTCAAGATATGCGGAACAGGGGAGTATTTTTTTCTTGTCTTTGATGACGGATTCTACCATTTCTGCTACAGCAAGGGAGGGTGCATAGTAAGCGCTACCTGTTTTCAGGTATTTGACGATTTCGCCGCCGCCCTTTCTTGTTCTTTCGATAATAGCATCAATCCTGTCCGGCCGCAGGAAATGCGTGAGAGGAATTCCAGAGATTGTTGTGTACCTGGCAATCGGAACCATGGTATCTCCGTGCCCTCCTAGAACAAGAGCCTGAATGTTCTCAACCGAGATATTGAGCTCCATGGAAATAAAAGCCCTGAATCGC
>CAYUXD010000429.1:0-1872 GCA_964448655.1 uncultured Eubacteriales bacterium | reverse complement strand
GCTGCGGCTATTTCCCAAAACCTATGCCTTAGCAATGAGTTATAACGGATATGGAAATGCTTCTTATATGTGTCGGCAGGTAAAATTTGAAAAAAAGAAGGTGAAAATAATCGCAACCCAAAAAGAGATAGATATTCCCGGGAGGAGAAAATGAGAGCCTTTATTAAGTTTATTTTGGCCTTGCTATTTATTGTATTGATTATGACAATCTCCTTCAGAGAGAAAAAGACTGCATGGAAAGGGACAATTGAAGAGGAGTATGGAGTAAAAGTCGTTAAGAATCCTAAAAAGCCAGTTCATGATGATGCTGTTTTTAGTCTTAAAGAAGATTTAGCCTTAGGGAAAAAAGAGAAAAAAGAAAAACATATGTTTTATCTTCTCACGGATATGGATGCAGATAGTAGCGGGAATATTTATGTTTTAGATAGCGAAGATGTAAACATAAAGGTTTATGATCAAAAAGGCCGTTTCTTAAAGGTTTTTAGCCGAAAGGGCCAAGGTCCTGGCGAGTTGTCAAATCCCGTTGATATTTATATTGACCATAAAGATCTTATTTATGTTTGTGATTCAGGTAACAACCGGATATCCATTTTCAACGGACAAGGAGATTTTGTCAGTTCTGTTAATTTTAAAGAATATTCTGCTGGAAAGATAATAGGGATTAATCCGCGTGGAGAGATTATCCTCAGGGTGGACAAGACTTCCCTTGAATCAAGCATGAATTTTATTACAAGGGCTTATTTTATTAATATGTATTCTGATAGGTTTGATTTCAAGAAAAACTTATATAGTCTTAGCGTTCCTATCATGCAGCATTTCCGAAAAGGGGAAAAAGGAATTGCATTGAGTATCCCTTATCAAAAAGAACTATGCTGGACATTGGATTCCTCAGGCAATGTTTATATAGGGGAATCTCAAGCGTATGAAATTCAAGTATTTTCACCCTCGGGGAAGAATATTCGGAGGATTGAAAAAGAGCATGAGCAGAGCAAAGTCTCAAAGCCCGATATTGAAAATTATGTTAAGGATCAATTCCAGTTTGATGAAAAAGAGAGAACATTTTGGTCAGCGACCATAAAACAGCAGTTAAGAATTCCAGAGAATAAGCCTGTTTTTGAAAAGCTTTTCTTTGCCGAGGATAAGTTGTTTGTATTAAGGTCCGAGAATGGCAGCAAAGAACGTTTATTTTTTGATGTTTTTGACTCCGAAGGAAGGTACTCTTGGAAAATGCGGCTAAAAATCCGCCCCTGGACATGGAAAAATAACAAAATCTACGCCGTAGAAAAAAATAAAGACGGGTATCATGTAGTAAAGAGATATAAAGTTTTTTGGCGTTTGTAATTAAACGTAAAAAAACAGTAGCTTTTCTCCTGTTTTATTTTATGCTTTCCTCGTTTTTTGTTTTCAGTTGGCTTTTTCTATTTTTCTCTAATTCTTACAATTTCAAAAACGACTGGATTGAATGCATCGGGACAGGCGTGAGTTTTTTTTTCTGGCTCTTCAAGCCATGGAAACCGAGACTCAAACATCATGGCAAAAACTGCAGGAATCATGCTGTAAAGAGCATGAATACAAATCTTTCCTTCAACTCCAGATTCAGTAAATCTGACTGTATCACCAACCTTATGCTCCAGAGCACAAGTTCCCTTCTGACTTACAACTTTAGCAATTACTGCTGTTATTTTTTGGGCCATAGTCTCTTCCTCCATTTTTCTTTTGGCTATAAGATAGTAATTGAGAAAAGAATAGTCAAATTTACAAAAAAACTCTTTCTTTTGGCTTTATAATAAAGTATAATAAATCTATAGAAAATATAGGAATAAGGAGATGCCATGAAAAAAAGGACAATATACATCTTCATGATTCTTGTTT
>CAYUXD010000428.1:1676-1887 GCA_964448655.1 uncultured Eubacteriales bacterium | reverse complement strand
CAGATTTCAGCTCGTGGTCTTTGCGAGCTAAATGCTAGGCGTTGTCCATCAGGATGTACCCGTAATTCTTCGAAACAACCCGCCATTTTCCAGAGCTTTTGAGGCGCACCCCCTTCAACAGAAACTTTCCATAATTCAGAACCCTGCTCAATTCCCTGGCTGCCAGGAGGAAAGTCTTTATCATAAATTATCTCGCGGCTATCAGGAGTCC
>CAYUXD010000428.1:0-1666 GCA_964448655.1 uncultured Eubacteriales bacterium | reverse complement strand
ACCAACCAGTTATTTTAGCCACTTCTCGAGGCTCTCCACCCTCAACAGGCAGGACCATTATTACGCCTACGTTGTTTTTTTCAAATGTTTCGAATGCTAAGAGCTTTCCATCGGGAGAGGGTGTCAACCATAGGAGATTAGGGCTTTGATTGTAGATCTCTTTCTTCTCTTTAGTCTTCATATCATATCTAAAAACACGAGAGATTACTTTTTTCCAGTCCCTCTCTATAAAGAAAATCGCCTTCCCATCTGATGACCAATTAGGATTCATGATCTGCTCTTCGCCGTAAAGAACAGTGGTCATCTCTCCAGTTTTGACATCAGCCACATAGATACCCTGGCCTTTCTTATCATAGCCAGATGAAAGTATTGAGCGACCATCAGGAGACCAGCAGATTCCCCTTGAAACTCCTCCTAATCTTCGTATTTCCTGAGGACGCACAACTTCCCTTTCTTCACCGGTCTCAAGGGAAACTATATAAAGGCTATAAGCACCATACTCATACCTAGGAAGCCTCTTCGAGATATAGGCCAATGACTTACCGTCAGGGGACCATTCAGGAGAGAAATTGTTTCCAACGAAATGCCCAGTGAGTTTCTCTGGAGGAACGAGGAATTTTTCTCTTTCCTTGTCCAATGTTCCGATATAAACATCTCTTATATTAATCGAGACTCCGTAGTAGAAGGAACCATCCGGTGCAAATCCCAACGGGGAGATTAGTCCAATATCCTTTTTCACTAATTTTGGAGAGCCCTGGGGCTTCCCTTCTTTGACGGAGATTGCCCATAAGTCATTAGTGCCTAGGCGGTTGCTGCCAAAGAGGATATTTTTTCCACCAGGTGTCCAGACCACTAGGCGGTCATCAGCTGAATCTTGAACTAAAGGAATCTCACGTTTTTCTTCAATAGAGTATATGAAAATATCGCGATCCTGGGAGCCTTCTTTCTGTGGATAATCATAGGCAATGTACCGTCCATCAGGAGAAAAGTGCAAATAGTAAAGATCACGCCCTTTCAAAGTCTCTAGAATGCTGACAGTGCCATCTCGAACAGAGATTAAGCCAACCTGATTGACTTTATCTTTATAATAATTTTCAAGGATTGTTAAGATGTGCTTACCATCAGGAGACCAATCAGCGGGCAGAGGAGATACATCCTCATCTCGATAAAGCACTCGGGGCTTTGAACCGTCAAGCCCTATTATCCGCAGATCCCAGAAGTTATCTTTGTTATACCAAATATAAGCTATCTGTTTGCTATCCGGTGACCAGCAGGAACGGAGGACCATGCTCCAGTGCTCCTCTTCAGTTTGATTTTTAAGGTGGCGTTTTTTTCCAGTGGCAATCTCATAGATGAAGAGGTAGCCGAATGTCTTCCAGTCTGTATAGGAAATATAACGGCCGTCTGGTGAAACTTCGCCTGAGACGTCAATATCCTCTCCTTCACAGACCTTTTGGATTTTGAATTCTTTTAGGCCTTTTTCTGCCAAAGCTTGGGCTTTGAGAAGAATGGATAACTTTTCTTTTGCCATTTTTACTACTTCTGCTTGATCGGCATAATTATCAACAACTTTCTGAAAAGCCTTTTGGGCGTGTTTTGCTTGTTCTAAACCTAATTTTTCATAGCAGAGTCCGATATAGAGTTGAGACTTGGCGGCGTACTCTCT
>CAYUXD010000427.1:0-1890 GCA_964448655.1 uncultured Eubacteriales bacterium | reverse complement strand
GTTCTCTAAAGGATAGAGTCAAGTCCTATTTTCTTCCGACTTCCGATGCAAAAATAAAAAAGATTCTCTCTGAAACCCAAAACATTGATTTTATCCTTACCGATTCTGCGAAAGAAGCTGCTTTCCTCGAGAACAATTTCATCCGCCAACACCAGCCCAAGTTCAACCTCAGGCTCAAGGATGACAAGAGCTTCCCTTACCTGAAATTGACGCTTCAGGAGAAATTCCCCGCTATATACTTAACGCGAAGAGTTGAAGAAGACGGGGCTAAATATTTCGGGCCTTTCAGCCCTGCCCACCAGGCTCGAAACACTATTCATCTCAGCGCTAAATATTTTGGAGTAAGAACCTGCCAGGAATCTGTTCCTGGAAAGAGGAAAAGACCCTGTCTTGATTATGATCTACGGCTGTGTTCAGCTCCTTGTGTTGAATACATCTCAGAATCAGACTACAGGGAGAGTATCAAGAATGCTCTTCTCTTTCTCGAAGGAAAAACAGAAAAATTATTGAAAATTCTAAAGAAAAAAATGCAGGAAGCATCTGCTCGCCAAGAATTCGAGCAAGCTGCACACTGGAGAGATATCATTCGCACCATCGAGGAGATTAAAGCAAAACCCAAGCTCATTTCAGTAGGAATGGAAAACAAGGACATTTTTGGTTACTCAAGAGAAAATAAAAACGTAGCCCTTTATGTTTTTTTCATGAGAAAAGGAAAAGTTATTGAATCAGAGGACATGTTTTTTCAGGAGAAGGAGGAAATTACTGACAAAGAAATCCTCTCCAATTACCTAAAAAAATTTTACAAGCAGAGAAAAATCATGCCGGATAAAATTCTTTTGCCCTTCACACCAGAGGAAAAAGACGGAATATTAAAAATGCTCTCGAGTCTGAAGGAGGAAAAAATTGAAATCATCATCCCTCGCAAAGGAAAGAATAAAAAGTTAGTTGGCCTGGCCAGCAGTAATGCTGAAATTCTGTTACGGAAAAAATATGAAGGCCTCACGCCGCTGATGGAGATAAAAAAGATCTTTAACTTAAAATCCATCCCTGAACGTATCGAGGGATTTGATATCTCCAATATTGGAGGTGAAGAATCCGTAGGCTCTCTGGTCGTCTTCGAGAATGGACGGCCTCAGAAAAATGATTACAGGAAATACAAAATCAAGTCTGTGACAGGGCCGAATGATGTTGCCAGCCTTCAAGAAGTCATCCGAAGAAGATACAAAAGACGTCTGGAGGAAAAGAAAGCTCTCCCGGATTTGATTCTGGTGGATGGAGGGAAGGGTCAGCTTAATGCTGCCAGAGGAGCTCTCGAAGATTTAGGAGTGGGCCATCTACCCGTAGTTTCTCTGGCAAAAAAGGAAGAAACGATCTTCGCTCCTGATCGAAAAAAAGGCATAAGGTTAGAGAGAACTTCATCTGTCTTGAAACTTTTCCAGAATATTAGAGACGAAGCTCACCGTTTTGCTCTTTCCTTTCACCGCTTGAGAAGAGAAAAGAGAAGCTTCGAATCCCGGCTTGACAGAATTCCAGGTTTAGGCAAACAGAGGAAAGCTGCCCTACTTGACAAATATAAAGACCTAAAAGAGATAAAAAAGGCTGCACCTCAGGATTTGGCAAAGATAATCGGGACGAAAACCACCCGAGCCCTCCTCGATAAATTAAATAATTTGTAGGGGCTTGATTTATCAAACCCGCAGTTTTGGTAGGTGCTTGATTTATCAAACCCACGAGTGTTGTAGGGGTTTGATTTATCAAACCCACCTTGCTTTACAAACATTCATATTTGATTTATCAAATCCATATTGAATAGAGTGTATGAGGCAAACAGAATTTGACGAGAAAAGAAGAAATGCTATTTTGTAGGGGTTTGATTTATCAAACCCACGA
>CAYUXD010000426.1:0-1900 GCA_964448655.1 uncultured Eubacteriales bacterium | reverse complement strand
CTATTTATCTGAATGAATATGCCAGGCAAACGAGGCTCACTCGAGTTATCCGCTTGTCTATAAGAAATCTATCCGGTGTGCCCTCGATCGTCTACGGTCTTTTCGGAGTCATTCTCTTTGTAAACATTTTGAATTTCGGCACATCCATTCTTTCAGCAGGATTAACCTTAGGCCTGCTAACCCTTCCCTGGACAATCACAGCCAGTGAAGAAGCCCTTAAAACCATTCCCAATTCTTACCGTGAAGGAGCTTTAGCGCTTGGAGCTACCAAATGGCAATCCATCCGGACGAATGTCCTTCCTTATGCTCTGCCTGGAATGCTAACCGGAACTGTTTTGGGATTAGCCCGGGCTGCGGGCGAAACAGCTCCGATAATGTTTACAGGCGCTGCTTTTTATCTTCCCTTTCTACCTAAATCGTTAGGCGACCAGTTTATGGCCCTGCCTTACCATCTTTATGTCATGGCTACCCAACATCATAACATTTCTCTGGTCAGACCTCTGGCTTACGGCACAGCTCTGGTTTTAATCGCTTTTGTCCTGGGAATGAATATGGTGGCTATTATTATCAGATATAGGTTAAGAAAAAAAAGAAATGAATAGAATGAGAGAATTAAAAGAGAAAATTGAAGTCAGAAATTTAAATTTTTATTATGGAGAGAAGCAGGCTTTAAAAAACATAAATATTATCTGCCAGGCGAACCGGGTGACTGCTATCATCGGACCTTCTGGCTGCGGTAAGTCAACTTTTATCCGCACCTTAAACAGAATGAATGATGTTATTCCTGGAGTAAGAATTGAGGGGGAAGTCCTTTTGGATTCAAAAAATATCTACTCGCCCGAGGCCGATGAAGTGGAGATAAGAAGAAGAATAGGAATGGTTTTCCAAAAACCAAATCCTTTCCCCAAATCAATTTTTGACAATGCTGCCTATGGATTAAAAGTCAACGGCCTGAAAAACAAAAGAAAAATTGCCGAAATAGTGGAAAAAAGCCTCATAAACGCGGCTCTCTGGGATGAGGTTAAAGACAGGCTTAAAGAAAATGCTTTTACCCTCTCCGGCGGACAGCAGCAAAGACTGTGCATTGCCAGATCATTGGCGGTAGAACCTGAAGTGATATTATTCGATGAGCCCTGTTCAGCTATTGATCCGATTGCAACAGCAAAGATCGAAGACCTCATCCAAAAACTCAAGGTAAATTATACCGTTATAATTGTTACCCATAACATGCAACAAGCAGCCCGAGTATCTGACTTTACCGCTTTTATGATGCTTGGGGAACTAGTAGAGTTTGACAATACAGATAAGATATTTACTTACCCATCCAACAAGCTCACCGAGGATTATATCACCGGGAGATTCGGATGAGCCGACAGGAGGATTAAATGGCAAGGCCTTTTGATGAGGAATTAAAAACTCTAAAGGAAAAACTAATGAGAATGTCCTGTCTAGCTGAAGAGTCAATCGCTCTGGCAGTTAAGGGTTTAAAAGACCGGGAAGAAAAATTAGCAGAGGAAGTTCTAAAAAAGGAGGAAGCTGTTAACCTCTTAGATATAGAAATCGACGAATTATGCCTTAAACTTCTTGCCCGCAGACAGCCCATGGCTATTGATCTAAGATTTATTACTTCGGCCATGAAGATTACGAGCGAGCTGGAAAGGATAGGTGATCAAGCTGTAAATATCGCTGAAAGAGCCTTAGAATTACTCAAACTGCCTCTATTGAAGCCCCTAATCGATATTCCCAGAATGGCCGACCTAGCTCAGAACATGGTCAAAGATTCCATTAATGCTTTTGTCAACCGAGATGGCAAGTTGGCCAGAGATGTATGCAAGAGAGATGATCAAGTCGATAACCTAAATGACCAGATATTTCGGGAACTTTTAACCTATATGATGCA
>CAYUXD010000425.1:0-1901 GCA_964448655.1 uncultured Eubacteriales bacterium | reverse complement strand
GGTTTCCCCATCTAGCTCCATCGGCGATATAAGGGACCTGGGAAGTATTCTCAGCTCCTCCTGCTAAAACAACCTCTGCGTCTCCTGCTTTAATCATCTGGGCGGCGAGCGAAACAGCCCGCAAAGAAGAGCCGCAGCGCTTGTTAACCGTAAAGGCGGGAACTTCGTGAGGCAACCCTCCTTTTACGGTTGCCAGACGGCCTATATTCGGGCCGAGCCCAGCCTGCCAGCCAGTACCGAAGACAACCTCGTCCACCTGCCCAGGTTCGATCCCCGCCCTGTGAACAGCCTCCTTAATAATAAGGGCTCCTAATTCCACAGCAGAAACTTTTTTAAAGGCACCCCCGAATTGACCTCCGGCGGTTCTGACTGCGCTGGCAATGACAATATCACTCATGGATAACCTCCCGTTTTATATTTTACCTGCTTATTATCTGAAGGATTGATCAAAAGATTTACCATTATAGTCATCCCCTCCTGTAGCTGTCAATAAAAACCTTGGATCGATATCAAAAAGTGAGACAGCTCAACTGGGCCAAGCATCTATTCAGGGGCGGTATCGCCCACCTGTAGTGTCGAAGTAGTGGGATCTTCCGGAATATCTGGGCCAGTTGGAACGCCCTGCTTACAAGCTCCCGAAGAAATCAAACAAAAAATTATCGAGAAATAAATTATATGTTTTGCTTTCATTATCTAGTCCGTATATTATATACTTTATTTTAAGAATTAATATCAATAAGCCAAAAATCAATCTTTCTAAGTTGAGAGAAGCAAAAACAAAAATATGTGGATAAAAATTGATTTTTTGGAAAAAAGATTCAGCAGGGCTTTCCTCTTTATCTTCATATTTATCTCCTTAGGAATAATTCCAGCCAGGGCTCAGAGGGCAATTGATTTTACCTTAAAAAACCTCGACGGAAGTACGATTAAGCTCAGCGACTACTACCATAAGAACGTCATATTAATAGACTTCTGGGCTACTTGGTGTGTTCCCTGCATAAGGGAACTTCCTCATTTCCAAAAATTCAATGATAGATACAAAGAAAAAGGATTAAAAATATTTTCCATAAGTGTTGATGGCCCAGAGACAGTTGCTCTGGTGAAGACTTTTGTGAAACGTTACAAATACAGCTTTCCTGTTTTATTGGATACAGAATCAAAAGTGGTTGCTTTATACAATCCGCGAGTTATCGTACCTTATACAATTCTCATAGATAGGGAAGGAAATATAAATTACATTCATCAAGGATACAGCCCTGGAGATGAAAATTACCTGGAGCAAAAAATTATTGAACTGCTAAAACCAAAAGAAGTTGGTAAGTTGAAAAAATTCTCTTATCATCTAAGCGAGGCCTTTTTAAACCGAAACTTCTCCGATAAGGATTATGTTAATCAAGCAAGGGAAGGAAGAGCATCACAAATAATTAATCAGCTTGATCTATCGCTAACTGGGGGTGATTATCTTTTAGGACTGAGGTTTGATTCCTATTCAGACTTTTCTCCTTTGCAAGAAGAATTTAGTTTAGCCAAGCGATTTTTTGAACTGAATAACAAGAGGTTTACTCTAAGGGTGGGAGATTTTTATTATTCGAGCGGAAGAGGGCTTACTCTAAGTGTGCTCAAGACATTTGAGAAAGAGGGTTTGGAACACATAATTGATACAACAATTGATGGCGGGAAAATCTCGTTTAACCTTGGCCAGATCTCTACCAAGATCTTAGGCGGCTGGATAGATAGAGAGGATTCTGACTTAAAAGATAAAATTTTCACAGGAGTCTTTGGCTGGAAATATAAAGATTTAGCAAATTTTCAGTTTAGTTATTTGAATTCTCGATTGGAAGAAGGATCGGCTTTCGATAATAAAAAGGTCTCGATGGAATCTATAAGCTTGGATGTTCCTA
>CAYUXD010000424.1:0-1908 GCA_964448655.1 uncultured Eubacteriales bacterium | reverse complement strand
AAACCAGAACCGCTCCTACAGGTACTTCCTTTTTTTTCAGTGATTTTTCAGCTTCGACAAGAGCTTTGCCCATAAAGAATTCATCATCCATCATTTAAAAGCGACTCTTCGAGGCTTGATTTTACCTTTGTCTGCTCAAATTTACAAACTGAATTCTTAGCCTGCAGAAGCTTGATTTGAATTGTGCATGTATTTGATTTATTTGTAGGGGCTTGATTTATCAAGCCCGTTTCTTTTATAAAGGAAAATTGTGGGTTTGATGAATCAAACCCCTACGGGAAAAACATAAATATAGATTTGATAAATCAAATCGTTGCAAATTCTTTTTATTTCCATAAGATGGGTTTGATGAATCAAACCCCTACAAGAAAAACATAAAGGAAGGAGTAGGAATGGAAAATCTCGAATGTATCTTTTGTCAGAGAAAATATCCTCTGGAAATCTTCAATCCTTTCTGTCCTGAGTGTCATGAACCATTGCTCTGTCCCTCCCCCCAAAAAAAGAGAAAGTTCTTACTGAAAAAGACCTCTCCGCTTGAAAAATTTCTAGATTTTCTCCCTTTATCAAAGATTAACCTGAACCTCAGTTTGGGAGAAGGAAATACACCTCTTCTCCAGCTCAACAGGATTATGGAAAATTTTAGCCTTCCCCCAGTCTTCTTGAAAAATGAAACAGTTAATCCCATCGCCTGTTTTAAAGATAGAGGAACAGCAGTTGCCGTTCAAAAAGCTGTCTCCTTGGGAATTGAAAGAATAGGCACGGTTTCAACCGGAAACATGGCTTCCTCTACTGCTGCTTACGGCGCCAAAGCCGGGCTCGAAACCTTTGTCCTCCTCAAAGATGATATCTCTCCTGATAAGTTGCTCATGACAAGCATGTATAATCCTGTCCTGGTCAAAGTCAAAGGAGATTATGGCGAGCTTTTCTACGAGAGTTTCTCCGTCGGTAAAAAGCATAATATATACTTTATGAATTCAGTGGATC
This sequence comes from uncultured Eubacteriales bacterium, assembly GCA_964448655.1. Lineage (GTDB taxonomy): Bacteria > Acidobacteriota > Aminicenantia > Aminicenantales > Aminicenantaceae > SOIV01. The sequence continues at coordinate 924 of CAYUXD010000424.1, read as the reverse complement.
CCTTCCGTATTGAAGGTTATAAGATCACGAGTTTCGAGATTTTTCTTCAATTAGAAAGTCGAATTCCTCGGTATATCTTTGCCCCTGTGAGCTCAGGCGGACATTTGATAGGACTTATGAGAGCTTTTCTGGACCTGAAAAAAGAAGGTTTTATTCAACACCTTCCTACCTTTGTAGGAGTTCAGGCTCATGGGTGTTCTCCCATAGCCCAGGCTTACGCCTCTGGAAAATCTAAAGTTAAAAGAATAAGAAAAGGTGAGACTATTGCCCACTCCATATCCAATCCTGATCCTCCAGGAGGAAACATTTTGCTTAAATTGATCCGGGAAAACAGCGGAATAATACTCGATGTTTCTGATAAAGAGATTTTAGAAGCCCAAAAAATGTTGGCAGAATATGAGGGAATCTTCTGCGAGCCAGCCTCAGCCACTGCTTTGGCCGGACTGCTGAAGCTTTCTGGAAAAATGAAGCTCCGACCAAATGATAGAATAGTCCTGGTCATTACGGGCAGCGGACTGAAAGCTATGAATGTTCTGGAGCCTTCCAAAATTAATGTCCACGAGGCTTCTCTTTCCAGTCTTGAGAAAACTATAGCTTCGCTCCTTGAGTAAAAACAAAAAAAGCCAAACCAGGAAAAAATAGAGAGGGACAGAAAAAAGGGGTCAGGCAATCTTTCTCTTTCATGTATTCAAATGCAAATAAGAGAGGGCATGAATCTCAACAGCAACTATTACGAAATAGGAGATATGAAATATTAGTCTAGCGAATCTAGCAATTCCAGCTCATTATTACTTTATATCAGAATAAAACTGTGTTATCATAATTGAACCTAATCAAAGGAAAGGAGGTTTCTATGAGAGATGATTTTCCTTCTATAGACATTAAGCTGCCAAAGATTAAGCCAGGCATCCTCAAATTAGTTGT
>CAYUXD010000423.1:0-1908 GCA_964448655.1 uncultured Eubacteriales bacterium | reverse complement strand
TTTACCTTCTTTACGGCATGGGCAATTCTTGCCAGGAAGGCACCTAAATCATATTTACCGACCTCGACACTGCTGGAATAATCCGGAGAAGCATCCACAAAGGCCCATTTGTTTTCTTTGACCAATTTGGCTATATCCCAGCCAAAACCTTTCACATTCCTGATGATATCCTGGGGGCTTTCCTCAAAGGTTACAAATATGCCATTTTCATCAAACTCTACAATGCCCTCATAGAGAAACTGAGAGGAAAAAGCTGTCTTGCCTGAACCGGTTGTTCCACTGATAAGGGTAGTTCTGCCTTTGGGTATTCCTCCATGTGAGATTTCATCAAAGCCGGGAATTCCCGATAGAACTTTATTTAGTTTATTTGCCATCTTTCTATCTCCTTTTATCCGGTCGTCAGAATAAGGTCTAATAGGACCTTTTTTTTATCTGATAAATTACCAATAAACTTTCTAACCGGCTGTGGTAGAACTCTCACTAATGTGGGCGTAACAAGAATCTTATTTTCCTCGGCCAGTTGTGGATTTTTTAATACGTCGATGACCTTCAATTTATAAAGACCATTTAATCCATTTTTGAGGATGTCCTTCAAATTCTCTACCGCCTTTGTGGAATTAGCTGTCTGGCCTGTAATGTAAAGTTTTAAAACATATTTAACGGCCATCTCTAATCTCCCTTATTTAGCTGGTAAACACATATAGATTGATGCATTTAGCTCGTCTTGTACAAAATCGGGATTTTTGTTGCCTATCGCATTAAGCAAGACGGACTTTTGATGCAATGATGTTTTTGTAGACCCCCGTCTTTCGTGTTCGGCGGTTGCCTTGCCCCCATAAAAACCCCCAAATTTATTTGTTTATCTTTTTCGGACAATAAAAGCCCCTACATTAGAAAGAATTGATATACTTAAAAAAACTCCCACATTCGGCAAAATTCCTGCTATTGGAAAAAGTATTGAAGTGTTTCAGCTAACAGCAGCTGGTCCGATAATGGGCCGAGAAAACATTTGGTATCGTTCAAAATAGATTCAACTAAATTCAATCTAAAAACTTGACGAATTAAAGACAACGGAAAGTGCTTCTAAGTCAATAAGTTATCAAAGCTATGGGCGGGATTGATAGTTTTTGGGGATTACCAGTTTAGTGCCTCTCTTGCTTAGTGAATCTAAATTACTGCTTACGCGGTAATATAGGGGGCACGTTAGCATTCTAATTCACGTTCAGGGGGCTTTATGGGGGCTAAGGCAAAAAACGTTTTGCTTATAAATACCACGTCTTGGCTGAAGTTTAACAAACAAACTTTTCCGCTTTTTGCTTAGGATAAACGGTATGACTCAACAAGTACTTAAAAAAAAGAAAGAGACAAAACAGCAGACCAAGAAAATACTTATGGTTGATGACGAAGAGGCTCTTATCAGGTTGGTCACTATGTATCTTAAATATCATAGTTACGAGGTTATTTCTGCCGGCGACGGTCAGGAAGGACTTGAGAAGGCAAAAACCGAGAAGCCGGATTTAATCATACTGGACCTGATGCTGCCTAAAATGGATGGATATAAAGTATGCGGATTGCTTAAGAAGGATACAAGATATTCGAAGACTCCCATAATACTGTTTACGGCAAAAGCGCAGGAAAAAGATGTGAAGCTCGGCGAAGAAGTCGGCGCCGATGCATACATAACCAAGCCATTTGAACCGGAAGTTTTGCTTTCGAAAATCAAAGAACTTATAAGGGAGTAGCTTGCACGATGGTAACGGCCCAGAAAAAGATGCTTGGTGAAAGCCTGGTGGAAAAAGGACTTATTACTGCCGAACAACTCAGCCAGGCTGAACTCGAGGCCAGAGCGGACACGAAGCCCTTGCGGAAAATTCTTACTAAAAAAGGCTTAATCAGCGAGGAGGATTT
>CAYUXD010000422.1:0-1918 GCA_964448655.1 uncultured Eubacteriales bacterium | reverse complement strand
CCAGCGGTCCGTAGGCAGGCTGATATTCCATTCCTTTCTCTTTGAAGAATTCAGGTGTAGCCCCTGTTGGGGCTACCCCCTGGGCGTTTATGCCATAGACCTTTTTATCATGGGGATTATAGATCAGGACCTGGGTTTCCCCACCCCAGCTTAAAACATCATACATGGTGCAGGTCGCGCCAAGCATGGCACAGGCAGCATCCACGGCATTTCCACCCTGCTGAAATATCATGGCTCCGGCAGTGGCGGCCAGGGGCTTTCCGGTGATGGCAACCCAATGTCTTCCGTGAAGGACTGGCTTTTCAGTCCGGCCAGGGCTCACACTGTTCGAGGCAAAAATAAAGATAAACAGCAGCAGAGCTGCCTTTATTCTTCCCCCAAGAATTGCTATTTTCATAGTCACCTCCGATTCTTTAAGATTAAATACTTAAGTATTTTTCTGATTAAACTTAAATGAACTGTAGTTTAATATTCAAGTTATTTATAGAATCCCTGCGACTATAGGGTCTGAAATTCCTCAGTTCAGCGAATCTCTTTCTTAAATTAAAAAATTATAAGCGACATCATATTTTCTTTATGAGATTAGTCCAATTCCGTTTCCAGGCTATATGAGAGCTTTTATGAAATAAAAAGTCATAATGCCCGTTGCAATCAATTTTAAAAGAACTCCAAGAACAACACCAATAAACACACCCCAGCCAGCTTTTAAAGCCTCGTAGCTTTGCTTGCCTTTCAGCAATTCCGCAGCAATAGCTCCGATGAAGGCTCCGATTATCATTCCCAGGGGAGGAAAAAAAAGAATTCCGAGGATCATTCCCAGAATCGCACCCCAAAAGGCAAACTTCGAGGCTCCGTATTTTTTAGCACCCACAGCAGGCAGTAGATAGTCAAGGGCAGTGACGATGACTGTTATTACTGCCATTATGATTAAAAACTTTGCACTGAACGGCTCCCAGCGCTTAGCAATGGATAAAAGAATTAAGGAAGCATAGCTAAACGGAGGTCCCGCAATTCCAGGAACAATACAGCCAACAATTCCTATGATTACACAAATAAAAGCAAGAATAATCAAGATAATCATCGCAATATCTTTATTTTATACTGTAGGAACCGAGCTTTTATCAATCTTTTTTGTATACGGGGTATATATCCTTGGGAATATTCTTGTAAGGGAGCGTTGTCAGGTCAGCAGGACCCCAGCCCGGCGCATCAACCTCAAATATAGCACCCGCCAAACCAGTCTCATAAAAGCCCCTTCTGAAATGGACGCGGGACTTGAGGATAATTATATCAAGATCATCGAGTTTGATGCTGAGAGGCGCAAATATTCGAGGAGTCGTCACCTGCATAAGCTGGGGAGTGAGGATAACACGGTTGTTCTCTCCGAAGAGAAGCACAACCACTGCTCCCGTACCATAATAATCACCCAAAAACTCAACCTTTCCTTCAATCCGGACCGGATTTCCCGCATATTTGTCCGAATAGCCTCCTAAATTAATACTGATCTTGTCTCCGACTTTATGGTTTGCTCGTATCTCTTCAATTGCCTTCTCGTCCCGGAGAGTAGCTATACAGAAATTCTTTGCTCCTTGCTTGATGAGTTCCTCGAGGATGTGTGTGGAACCGCCTGTCCTGTCACTGTGGTCAGCTATCACAACTGGGGTTTTGCCTGCTCTGGCAGCAGCGATGGCCAAGGACACGCCTTCTTTAGTCCTGGGGAGCTTCTTTCCGGCAAAGGTTTTTCTCACCCGCCAGATATATTCAGACATATCATCAGCAATCCTGTCTGCCAGCTTCTGGTCATTATTGGTGACGACCATGATCGTTGCCCCAACATCAGGGACATCCGCATAGGCAAACCCGAAGGCAACAGAGACGTAGACGCCTGGATTCTGACATTCCCACCTGCGCGCACGCT
>CAYUXD010000421.1:0-1950 GCA_964448655.1 uncultured Eubacteriales bacterium | reverse complement strand
CGAACCCGAAGGACATATTCCTTCCTCGCAACCTCAGGTCAGGAACAGTAGCGATCCATACGCAAAGATCCGGGAAGTGGTGCTGGCGGTGCAAAGAACAGAGGGCAAGATTGAAACGAGCCCTGTATCTCACCAAGTACTCAAGAAAGCTAAAGAGGATGTAAGCCTAGCAAGATCAGGGAACACTACCCCTCAACAACGACCCACTCTTCCCCGAGCAAGACAAAATATGGCTTATTCGACAGTCTTCTTATGGCTGAAGATTCTCTCTCGGTATCCGGTGATTCTTATTCTGGGGGCTAAAGGAACCGGCAAATCTTGCTTGGCCTTCTGGCTTTTAGAGATCATGAGATATAGAGGCCCTTGCTTTGTATATCGTCTTCCAGAGAAAGGAAAGCGCTTGATTCCACCCTGGTTAGGGATCCTTCAAGAACTTGCTGATGCACCGGCTGGCTCCACCGTTCTAATTGATGAGGCCTACCTGAGCTTTTTCTCAAGAGATTCTCAATGTGGGGCAAATAAGGAGATAACCAGAATCGTAAACCTTACTCGTCAAAAAAATATCTCTCTTATTTTTGTAGCCCATGAATCGCGCCATCTGGAAAAGAATATCTTAAGTGGGATCGACACCCTCATTTTCAAGAAACCGGCACCTTTACAGATCGGACTTGACCGTTCCTTCCTCAAACCCTACCTTCTTAAAGCCCAGAAAGCATTTGAGGGAAAAAACGAGGCGGCATACAAGAGCCTCTCCTATGTTTGCTTTAGTCCTTCGGGATTTGAGGGAACTTTAGAAAATGGAAAGGCCTCCTTCTGGTCAGAGGATCTGAGTCACATCTTTGCCTCAGGACATCAGGGAAGAATAGAGGTACCGGCCAAAGAGATGAGTAGAGAAGAGAAAAAGAAGAGAGCGCAAAAGCTGCATGACTTCTACCACCACTCCTACGGGGAGATAAGTAAAGAACTAGGCGCAGCAAAGACAACCGTCTACCGCTTAATGAGAATAATGAAAGTGGAACGAGTTAGTAAATCAAGGCAAAAATGGCTTAAACAAAGGGAACGAAACGTTCCACTCGTTCCATTTTTCCCTTTTTGGAACGAAAGTGGAACGCCCCAAGAATCAATCTTGGAGGACCGCTCTGGGGACAGTTGTGCGGCAGACGATTCTCCGGACTTGGGAAAACAGAAGATAATCTTACTCCTCTGTCCTTTCTTGAAAATGTCATGCTTTTCTGGTCAAAAGAAGAAGATTCGAGGAAACGAAAAACCGAAAGTAATAGTTGACAAATGAGCAGGTTTTTAGTTGAGGCGGATCTTAGGAGTAAACCCCTTGTCGCTGTTGCGCTCTCCTCCCTTTCTGTATTCTTGTGGGAACAATGATCTATCCCAAGGCCATTTCTGGAGTCCAGCTAGTTTGGACACGGGTTGAACAACGTATGTCCAGATTAAATTGATATTTAATCCAAACCGAAAAGACCAAAAAGAAGAATCATCCCTACAATAGAGAGTCTATCAAAATCGAGGGAACTCCCTTTGCCGAAAAAAATATCAGGATGAGCAAGAGAACAGTTGAAAGAATTGTAAAGAAACTAACTAATAAAGCTGAACCTTCAAGCCAGTAAGACCTACCTTTTAGACACGTCTTTGGGGTTAATTATATTTTAAAGGAATCTCCCTTGCAACTCTCAAGGCACTTTTGACAATGATGAATTGACAGCCGCTAACTTTTACTTAAACTTATGAGGAGAGGAGATTATTAGAAAGTTTTTAAATTGGTAGCAGACCTGAAGAGAGATGTAAACACAATGTTCCCATCTATAATCCAAAAGTAGAGCAGTGTCCGACGCGATTGATATCAAGAAGTCACAGACTATGTTGCTAAAGAAAGTCAACAAAAGGAAGGGAGTGATTATCATAGCTAGCAATCACAAATCAACATGTTCTGTCTGC
>CAYUXD010000420.1:0-1955 GCA_964448655.1 uncultured Eubacteriales bacterium | reverse complement strand
GTTCTGATGGATTATTCAATTTAGGAAGTTCTTTGGCATTTGTCCAAACTTTACCACAAGGAGTTTACGTTTCTATGAATGGCAAATACTTCCGTTGGGATAATATTAAGAAAAATAAACAGACAGGTATGTTTGAAGAAATAGAGTAAAAGTACCGTCCTAGATTCCTAGATTCTTCACTAGCACAATCTCTCTTCGCGAAGAGTCACGTTGCTCTATTCCAAAGGCAGTCTTAAACGATGAGATCCCGCTTTCTATTGGTGGGGGATAGGGCAGTTTCGTACTTACATGTCAATTTGACTCATTCCTCATTAATTGTTATTCTTTTCCCTGAAATTTGTGGAATCATCGCGCATGAAATGCCCTAAATGTCATTTTGAAAATCCTCCCGGTGCCAACTTTTGCAGCAAGTGTGCAATACATCTTCCTCTCTCTGAAGAAACTTCTGTCCCACATACAAAGACTCTTGAGACACCCGTAAAAGAATTAACCAGGGGAACAACTTTTGCTGAGAGGTACGAGTTCATCGAGGAACTGGGGATAGGTGGTATGGGCAGAGTCTACAAAGTATTTGATAGAAAGATAAATGAAGATGTAGCCATAAAGATCTTAAAACCTGAAATTTCCGAGGATGAGAAAACCATTGAACGTTTTGCCAATGAATTGAAATTCACCCGAAAGATTGTCCATAAGAATGTCTGCCGCATGTATGACCTTAACGATGAGAAAGGAACGCAGTACATAACAATGGAATATGTGCCAGGTGAAGATTTGAAGAGCACTGTTGTAAGGGTAGGGCAATTAAGCGTGGGCAAAGCTATCTCTGTAGCCAAACAGGTGTGCGAAGGACTGACAGAAGCCCACCAATTGGGAGTTGTTCATCGTGATTTAAAGCCGCAGAATATCATGATAGACAAAGAGGGGAATGTCCGGATTATGGATTTTGGGATAGCCCGGTCGCTTAAGACGAAAGGCATAACAGCTGCAGGGATGATGATCGGGACGCCCGAGTACATGTCTGCTGAACAAGCGGAAATGAAAGAGACAGACCAGCGTTCTGATATCTATTCTTTAGGAGTGATTCTTTATGAGATGGTGACTGGAAGGTTGCCGTTTGAAGGGGATAGCCCTCTCAGCATCGCCATGAAGCATAAGAGTGAGAAGCCTTCAGATCCCAGAGAGTTTAACACCCAGATATCCGAAGAGCTGAGCCGCGTGATCCTGAAATGCATGGCGAAGGATAAAGAAAAGAGGTATCAACGAACAAAAGAGCTCTATTCTGAATTAGACAACATAGAGAAAGGTCTTCCCACCAGGGAGCGGGTGGTTCCCAAAAGAAAGCCCATCACCTCGAGAGAAATAACTGTCCAATTTTCCTTGAAAAAGCTATTAATCCCTGCTTTAGCTGTTATCGCTGTTGCGATCATTGCGGTGCTAATCTGGCTCCTTGTTCCCCAAAAGAGAGTCGTTCCCTTTCCCCAGGATAAACCCTCACTTGCTGTCATGTACTTTGAAAACAACACAGGAGATGAGAGTTTAGATCACTGGAGAAAGGCTCTCTCTGATTTATTGATTGCAGACTTATCACAATCCAAGTACGTCATGGTTCTAAGCGGAGAGAAACTATACAATATACTCGAAGAACAGAACCTGCTGGAAGCCAAAAGCTATTCTTCAAAAGTTTTAAAAAAAGTATCAGCTCTGGGAGGAGTGCAGTACATATTGGTGGGAAAATTAGCCATGGCAGGTGAGACCTTAAGAATTAATGCTCTGCTCCAGGAGGCAAGTACAGGTAATCTCATGGGTTCTGAAATGGTAGAGGGAAGGGGAGAAGCGAGTTTATTCTCGATGGTGGATGATTTGACAAGGAAAATAAAGGCGAGTTTTAAGCTTTCTGAAGAGGAGATAGCCAGTGATATTGATAAGGAAGTGGGGAAAATCACCACCACCTCTTC
>CAYUXD010000419.1:0-1966 GCA_964448655.1 uncultured Eubacteriales bacterium | reverse complement strand
TTTCTGCGTCTTTGTTTTTGCCATTTCTGCAAGAAGTCTGATCATTTTCATTACCGGCGGATGAGAGTTTAATAAACGGGCAAAGAATCCCTCGGATTCCCCTACTAACTTGGGAGGGATGATAAACAGCGGACTGTAGGTCAGAGAGAAATCTCCGACGAAAGAATTTTTCAAATGCGTTTTATACAGAGCGCGGGCGAGAGCTTTTGGGTTTCGGCACAACTCCACAGCAGCGGCATCAGCAAGAATTTCTCTTTCCCTGCTTATGAGCGTGCTTAAAAGACGCATGATTACAACTGATAAATAGACAGCAAAATAGGCGAGAATATTGGCAACACCGCTTCTTCGAGCATGATCTTCAGGCTCCAACGCCAGCCTGAGCCGTTCGAATAAATTTGTAAGAGAGCAGACAAGCGTGATATAGAAAGCATCTCCCCGGATAATATGAGCCACTTCATGTGAAACCACGGCCTCAAGCTCATCTCTGGTGAGTTCCGAAAGCAAGCCTTCGGTGGCGATAATATTCGGTGTTCCGTCTGCTGAGACCAAAGCCAAAGCATTAATCGCAGATTGGGGTATGATGCGAGGAATTACTCTGGGCAGTCCGCTTGCAAGACGGATCCCTTCTACACTGTTAACGAATTGTTTATGATAACGGTCAGATCGGTCCGGAAGGCGAGCCATAAGGCGTTTGAGGATGAATCTTGCCCCAAACTTTTTTGCATCATAATAATGAAATGAAGCAATGATGAAGGAGAGAGCTGCATTCAACAAGAGAAGCTTCACAAGGAAGCTTCCCGCGAGCCACCCTCCCTTACCCAGGAATGCGCCAAAACATACCAAGAGAATTCCGGAGAGAAATCCTACGGCGAAAAAATAAAAGAGAATCAGGATAAAAAATACGAAGAGGCTTTTTCTCCGCTGCTGGCGCTGGATCTCGTAAAAATCTGGAGCAAGCTTTTTCGCCATGATTTGTACTGATATCTTTTGATCTCTTTCAGCTTATGATTCGCTCCTATCGTATAAAAAAAGAATTCCGACTGCAAATGCCGAAGATTAATCGTGGGAATGCCGAAGATTAATTGTAGGAATGCTGAAAATTAATTGTAGGGGCTTGATTCATCTAATACAAATTTTTTCATATAATAAAATCGGTGGGCTTGATGAATCAAGCCCCTACAGAAGAGATTAATCCTTTTTGTGTAAGAGTTTGATTTATCAAATCCTGTGTTATAAGCTTTTCATCCGGAAAGATGAGGAAGAGGAGATTTTATAGCGAACAGAATTCATTAAAATCCTTATATTTATCCACAAACTGAAAGGATTAGAATATGATATTACAGGCAGTTGACTGGGGGTTCGTAGTCGGATTTTTCATCTTATCCCTGGCCATAGGACTGGCTGTTACCAGAAAAGCAGGGAAGAGTTCATCAGAATTCTTTCTCTCAGGAAGGAATATGCCCTGGTGGCTGTTGGGGATTTCCATGGTCGCCACCACTTTTTCCAGCGATACGCCCAATTTGGTTACAGACATCGTCCGCCAGAATGGGGTTGCCGGGAACTGGGTCTGGTGGGCATTTCTCCTGACCGGAATGTTGACAGTCTTCGTTTATGCCAAGCTCTGGCGGCGCTCAAAGGTTCTGACCGACCTCGAATTTTATGAGCTGCGCTACAGCGGAAAAGCCGCTGCCTTCCTGCGGGGTTTCCGGGCTCTGTACCTCGGTGTGTTTTTTAACGTTCTTATCATGGCCACGGTTTGTCTGGCTATGATAAAAATTGGCGGTGTTATGCTTAATTTGACGCCGATTCAAACTCTTTTGATTGCCTCGTTAGTGACAGTTATCTACAGCGCCCTTGGAGGATTGCGCGGTGTTTTGATCACGGATTTCTTCCAGTTTGCAATCGCTATGGTCGGCTCGATTGGTGCCGCTGTCATTGTGCTCAGGCTGCCCCAGGTCGGAGGATT
>CAYUXD010000418.1:0-2003 GCA_964448655.1 uncultured Eubacteriales bacterium | reverse complement strand
GATTTAATAAAAAGAGACATGGCCGCCTCTTTACTGGCCGCATAGCCCGTGGCCAACAGAAGCCCGCTTATGTAAACAGCCCATCCTGTGATGGGAGCTAAAACACTCACAGGAGCTGCAGTAGAATCACAGATATAAGCCAGTTTTTCTCTCGATATTTTATGGCGGTCTGTCAATTTTCGCATAACAGGCCCAACAAAAAGAGGGCTAAAATAATCGCTAAAGAAAATGAACATCCCCAATATCCATGCCAGAAATTGCGTTTGCCTTCGAGTTTTTGTAATGGATTTCACCTTCTGGGAAAACATATTCACTGCCCCGCACCTCTGGTAGAAAGCCACCAGTATTCCGATGCAGATCTCTATTAAACAGACCCACATGAAATCTCTATCCCCCAATGTCTTGGCTAAAAGCTCAGGAAACCCACCTGCTCCCTGCCCCATCAGAAGAACTCCTGTCAAACAGGCCGCTGCCAAGCTGAAAACAGGCTCTCGAGTGAGGAAAGCTAATAAAATAGCCAGAAGAGGAGGGATTAAAGAAAGCCATCCATAATTCATAGCTTCATTCCCATTTTAAGTTTCGAATCATGAATAAAATCATACAATCCTTGAGAATGCAATAGATACTTTTTTTAGTGGCTGGTATTTTTGAATCAGTGAGAATGATTTTTTCTTATTGTTTCGCTTCTGTTGAAGAGTCTAAGGGGGATTAAGAGAAATTATGCTCTTTTTTTCTTCAATTTTTGCTGGTTTTCTATCTTTTTTCCTTCATCTCTTGGACAAAGCTCTGATGAATATAACCTGAAATGATAAGCCCCTCTTCATCTGGAGGCAAATTAACGAGATACCATTCTCCCGCTTTTCCCACTGCTTGAAGGGAGATTCCAAATTGAACTTGATGAATTACCTCGCTTATAAAATTAGGCTCTGCTCTAATGTTTGTTTTCTCTAATATCACCTGAATATTTTTAGGGGATTCAAATAAAACTTCTTCTATCACCTTTAACTCTTCTATCTGTTCTGCTGGTTCCTCTCTTTTCTCTTCAATAATCTCAGGAACGTCGTGCATCATTTCAACTACCGACGCATGGATAAATCCAGTGAAGTTGATAAATTTTTTTTCAGAATAGAAAGAAACATAATACCAATCCTCTCGTATTTTTTCTGTTGAGAGGAGATTAAGGATAGCTCCCCTCTCTGCCGTTTCAATTATAGGGCTTTCTAAGTCCGGGTCAAGATAAATACCGGCCCTTACAGCGGTGACAATCATTTTATCTTTTTGAGGAAATAATGGAGATAGAAATAATAATATTAAGACGAACATAAATATTGTTTTTTTCATTATTATCCCCTGCCTCATGCTATTTGTTATCACTATTTATGAAGTTAAGTATAGCATAAAAAAAATCAGAGTCAAATTTCGACCACCTTTTACGGTTCCGAGGACTAACTTTTCTCTTTTTTCCGTGTCTGGTGAAAGCCTCTTTACCCTGCGATTAATCGGCAAAACAGGAAAATCACCCCCAAAATCATCTTAAGAGGCGATTGATAATCGTGGTCTGCTGTGCGAATATTTGCTCGCCTTGTTTTCGCTGGCTGGGCAAGGTCAAGCCCACTAAAAAACATTCCATAATCCTCCTTCTGCTTATCTTCCCTAAACAGCCAGCATTTTCTCCCCTTTAGAGATACAAAAAAATCACCCCGCAAATCACCGCGGGGGGTGATTGCAATCCCCAGTCTATTTTGTCAAGCTGAACGCGCCTTGTTTAGCTGGCTGGATAAGGCTCCTATCTCCTCCTTCTCCAAACCTAAAAAATCCTCAACAGCCAGCTTCTCTATATTATATTATGCTTTTTTTACCGCAGATCGAGAATTTCCTTCATTGAGAATTCTCCTTAATCTCTACGGCTTTAATCTTTTTCAATCCACGATAAAAACTTTTGCACCTTTTTCAGTATAGGCACGATGTGGATTATCATCATCATCTGCAACTTGAAAGCTTAT
>CAYUXD010000417.1:0-2004 GCA_964448655.1 uncultured Eubacteriales bacterium | reverse complement strand
TTCCTGGCTTTGGTCTTTTTCCACACCTTCACGATTGAATGGGAAATGTTCATCGCCATCCTCTTCATCTTCTTCGAACTCTGCCTCATAACTTCTGTCGCCCTTCTTTTCTCCTGTTTCTCCACGCCAATACTGAGCTCCATTTTTTCCCTCGCTTTTTACTTGATCGGCCACACGGCCTGGGGGCTAAAAACTCTCATCAAAAAGATCCCACCGGGTTTGGGAAAAACGATGGCTCAAATCCTCTACCTCTTTCTCCCCGATCTTGAAAACTTCAATTTTAAAACAGAAATCGTGCAGCATCTGGATATTCCTTCTGAAGTATTTCTGTATTCGGTCCTTTACGGAATTTTTTACACTCTTTTTGTCCTGATAATAGCGGTTCTTGTCTTCAGAAAAAGAGATTTTATTTAAGAACCATGAAAATATTTAAGAGCGAGAAGGATTTCAGCGCCATATTTCTTGTTGCTCTCCTTATCTTATCCTGCGGCATCTTCATGAGCCTGAAGGTTAAAACCGATAATATTTCCCGCAAGAAAATCCCTGGCTCCTCTATCATCTACATTCCCTCAGGGCAATATCTCAAGTATGCTACTTTTGGCAACTCCTCTCTCCTGGCAGACCTGATTTACATCTGGGCTATCCAGTATTACAGCGACTACTCTATCCCCGACATGTACGAATATTTAGACCATATTTTTTCAATCATAAACGAGTTAGATCCCAGCTACCTCGATCCATACGATGTCGGAGCTGTGATTGCTGCTTATGAAGCTCAAGATCTGGATTTAGCTCTTAAAATCCTGGATAGAGGCCTGGAGAAAAACCCGGAGCAGTGGCTTTTTCCCTACATGGCAGGCCATTATGCCCAGATGATAAGCAAGGATCATGAGCTGGCTCAAGAGTACTACAAGAAGGCGATGGATATTGAGGGAGTACCGGCTATTGTGAGACGGCTTTACGCTAATGCAATATTCAAGTCCATGGATTACAAAAGGGCCCTGCAGACCTGGCTTGAAATCTACGAGTCAGCAAAGGATGAGAGAACAAAAAAAATTGCTTCCAACCACCTCTATAATATTAAGGCTACAATGGATATCCAAAAGATAAATGAAGCCGTCGAGAAATTCAAAGAAAAATACGGCCGCAACCCCATGGAACTATCCCAGCTTGTCAGAGCCGGATTCCTTGATTCTCTGCCAAAGGATTTAGATGGAATGGAATACATTTATGATTCCCGGACTGGAGAAGTAAAGCCCCCAACAATCCCATGGAAACGATAATCATTATAATCTGCTTCGGCCTTGCCTGGGGAAGCTTCCTCAACGTCGTGATCTACCGTCTGCCCCTCAGAATGAGCCTTTTCAAGCCTTCATCCTCCTGTCCCCACTGTAAGGAGAAGATAAAATTCTATGACAATATTCCTGTTCTTTCTTTTTTGCTCCTTCGAGGGAAGTGTCGCCACTGTAAAGGGAGAATTTCTCTCAGATACCCTCTGGTAGAGATATTGACCGCTGTCTGTTTTCTTCTCCTCTACTCCCAGCATTCGTTGAGCTTTTTTTTCTTTGCCTCCTGTATTTTTGCTTGCGCCTTGATAGCTTTAGGCTTTATCGATTTTTACCACCAGATTCTTCCTGACGAGATAACTCTCCCCGGGTTGTTACTAGCTTTAATCTACTCGCTTTTCCGCACAGACCTAAACCTGAGGCAAGCCCTTATCGGGGCTGTGGCTGGAGCTGGATTCTTACTTTTCATCTACGTCGCCTATTATCTATTGCGAAAAAAGGAAGGGCTTGGCCTGGGAGATGTGACCATGATGCTTTTAATCGGGGCCTATTTAGGCTGGCGGCAGGCTTTTTTCACCCTTATCTTGGCTTCCTTTGTCGGAGCCCTGGTTGGAATCTTTTTTATTATCTACCAAAAGAAAGATTTTCAGTATTCCCTTCCGTTTGGGACCTTCCTTGCCCCGGCTGCATTTGCAGCACTTCTCTGGGGTGAAAGAAT
>CAYUXD010000416.1:0-2017 GCA_964448655.1 uncultured Eubacteriales bacterium | reverse complement strand
ATAATTCATGGTATTCTTATGCCCTTCTTAGATTTTGTAATATTATTGTCGATATAGTTCCAGACAAAGGGCATCGAATTCTGATGCAATCTTGGGGACCCTGTATATACAGCGCCACTGATTTTTTTATCACTGGATCGGGTCTAGTTGGAACAGAAACAACTATTGGAGGTTTTGAGGGATTCGATCCAGAGGGGATTCCTGTTTTTGAAAGAGCAAGGAAAGCAATGCAATACGCCAACAGCATTGATGAATGGGCAAAAATAATGATTGAAAACAATAATGGCGCTTACGCAAATTCCTGGATGTTGGGAGATATCAGGACCAATGAGATTGCTCGCCTTGAGCTCGGCTTAAAGCATCATAGCTTAGAAAAAAAGAAAGACGGATATTTCACAGGTTCAAATATTGTGGATAATATAAAGATTTTAAGAGAAGAGACCAATGCGACCTATGATGATGTGAGAGATTTTTGCGTGGCTCGCCGGGTACGTTGGAAGCAGTTAATGAAAAAATATTATGGAAAAATTGATGTCAAAGCCGCCAAACTAATGCTGGCTGATCATTATGATGTTTATTTAGAGAAAGAGATACCAAGCTCCAGAACAATTTGTGGTCATTGGGAACTGGACGATGGAAGAGTACCGCAATCTCTTGGTGCTTACCTTCCTGGAGGAACTGTGGATGGAAAAGTCGTTGACTCAAATATGGCAAAAAATTTCGAGCTTTGGGCAAAATGGGCAAGCTCATGTGATATTGGTTTCGATGCTAAGAAATTCTTAGAGAAACACCCTCAATATGAATGGCTGGAAGGATATTTAAAAGATTTACCTGCCGAGCCCTGGACGATCTTTCCCTTAAAGGAAAAGAAATAATAAGAATAATAAGGGGACAGGCTACTTACCTAATTTGTCAGCTATCTATTTTTTTCTTAGGAGCAACAGACAAAATCATCTTAACTAGCTCTGGTTTATCTGGTAATAAGTCAGATTTAGGGAGGCGAGGCAAAAGTACGGCCCAGTTATAATCAGCTTTAAACACTTTCTTAAATAAAGGCAAAGACTCCTCTACTCGGTCTAAGCTGGCCAGGGTAACAGCATGCCAGAAGACCATCTCCATATTGTCTGGAGTTAGTTGTTCCGCGGCGCTGTACTCCTTTAAAGCTGCTTCAACATTTTCCTGAGCTAAATATTCATCTCCTCTATTCATGTGTTCATAAGCCCTATGAACTTTTACTAAACGCTTTAACTCTACTATTGGGTCAGGATGATCTTCAACACGAAGATCAATAATCCGATCTCGCCAGAGTTGACCGGTAGGTTGTCCGCTAACAACTATAATTGCCGCCGACTGACTCCCCCGAATGTCACCTCCTTCTTTTTCGGCTGCTTCTAAGGCAGCTAATAAACGCTCGATGAGATCGCCTTTTGCGGATTGATAAGCTTCAGCCATCGCCTTCCAGACTGTATTTTTAAGCATGAGATTAGCTTGAACCGAAAATTGGTCGCCTGTATAATGCCCAGCTTCAATAATGCATGATTTCCCAGTGTGGGCGGCTACCCTTCCTTGGCTATCTATCATTGCTACCTGTCTCACATCTCTTTTCGGATCTATCTCAACGAGAGCTTTTAAAGCCTGAGGAGCACTCTTGCCGGCTCTCATTAAATCCAATCCAAGAGGACCATATGAAGCTTCCACAAAGGATTGAGTGGCGACTGCTCCAACTCCTGCTTCTACCCAGGGAACAAGGGGCCCTACAGAAAACCAGTGCGACTGAACTGCCACCCCTAGTTGTCCGGAATCTGGGTCTCGAGCTACAATCGAGTAAGTATGGATCGGTCTGTTTAAATCTCTCTCGATGATTTTTTCCCCGAGGCATGGAGCACCCATTGAGATAACAAGAGTAATGACTGAGATAAATTTTTTCATAAAATACCTCCTTCAAATGAGTTTGTTTAATTTCAGTTTAAAGATTATTTTCCTTCATTTAGGTTCCTTGTGAATCATAATTCCCGGG
>CAYUXD010000415.1:0-2018 GCA_964448655.1 uncultured Eubacteriales bacterium | reverse complement strand
GTAGCATCAAACCTACCCCCCATGCCCACCTCCAAAACAGCCATATCCACCTTTTGCTCTTCAAAATAAAGGAAAGCCAAACAGGTGAGTAGCTCAAAATAAGTGGGCGGCGAAAGCAGTTTTTTCGAAGCGATTAACTGCTCAATTCTCTGCCTGAGTATAGTAAGCCATCTGCAGAAGCTCTGAGTCGGTATGAGCTTATTTCCGATTTGAATCCTCTCTTCGACTCTAACCAGATGGGGGGAAGTAAAGAGACCAACTCGAAAGTTATGGAGGATTAAAATTTGGGCAATCATGGCACAGACAGAACCCTTCCCGTTTGTTCCTGCCACTAAAACAGAAGCGTATTTCTGGTGGGGATTGTTGAAGGAAGAAAGAACGGTGCTTACATTATCCAGACCGAACTTAATGCCTAAATTTTGGATTCTTTCGAGATACCTCAGGCATTGCTCGTAGTTCATTCAGAGCTGTTCAGGAAGAGGTGTAGAGCTCTAATGATGTAAGAGCACATTTTTTTCCTGTTTACTACATCATCAAGCATTCCATGCTCGAGGAGAAATTCTGATCGCTGGAATCCTTTGGGCAGCTTTTCTTTTATGGTTTGTTCAATAACTCGGGGTCCTGCAAATCCAATAAGCGCATTTGGCTCTGCGATATTTATATCCCCTAACATGGCAAAGCTTGCTGTCACCCCGCCAGTAGTAGGGTCGGCCAGGACAGAAATGAATGGAATACCAGCCTCGTTCAGATTGGCTATCGCAGCGCTTGTTTTCATAAGCTGCATCAGAGAGAGAATGCCTTCCTGCATTCTTGCCCCCCCTGAACAAGATACAGTGATAAAAGGCAAGCGCTCCTTTAGGGCTAACTCAGCGGCCCTAGTTATTTTTTCTCCCACCACTGAACCCATACTGCCTCCCATAAAGGCAAAATCCATGGCTGATATAATGACTCTAAGCCCTCCCATTTTTCCTTCAGCGTTCAGTACCGCATCTTGAAGCGAGGTGCGCTTTTTGTGTTCCTTCAGTCTATCTGAATATTTCATACTATCTTCAAACTTGAGAGGGTCCTGAGAGAAAATATTCTGGTCTATGAGACTATATTGGCCATCATCAAAGAGCATTGTCAGGCGCTCGGTTGCTGATAGCCTGAAGTGGAAGCCACAGACAGGACATACTGATAGATTATCCAAGATGTCCTGTTTATACAAAATACGACGGCAGTTGTTACATCGAGTCCACAAATTAGACATGAATCTTCACTAAAAATCCGGCAGCCCTTTCTGGAAAATCATTTTTTCCCAAAACCCTATTTTTTCTTAAGCATCTCGGTAAGAGTCTGGATCACGGAATCTGGATCCGGAAGCTCTGGAATCTCTGAAACGTCTCCCTCTACTTCTCCCCCCTCTCCGATTAAACTCAATACTCGATTCAATAATTTGTCCTGATCATACGGCTTTTCAAAATAATCAGAAACACCAAATGTTCGTAAAGCCTCATTTCTATACTGATGGCCCTTGTAGACTGCTGTAACAATGATAACAGGAACTCTTCCCTTAGTATCATGGGTGATCTTCTGAGCTAGGTCAAAACCGTGCATTCTGGGGAGCATGGCTTCAAGGAGGACTAAATCTGGCTCATCGGCCTTAAATTTCTCGTAGGCTTCAACACCGTCCATGGCTGTTACGACCTCGATTTTATGGCCTGCAAAAAGTTCGGATAAAGACTTTATGCTTTTTGGATCGTAGTCCACGATGAGGATTTTTTTAGCTGCCATACCATTCTTGAAAAATAAAAATTTTAAAATAAACTACCTAGATTGTCAATGAATGAAGGAGTGGCGCAAGCATTTCCAAATCCGTGATTGGAGAAGGTTTTGGAAAATAGCCTGGCTCCCTTCAGATTTTTAACGCCATTCTCCATTCGCTCTTCTCGGCGGCTGCGTAACTCACTTCGTTCAGACATACTCGCCGCCCGACTCTGTCGGGTTCCCTTGCCTGGCGAAGGCTGTATGGTGAAAAA
>CAYUXD010000414.1:0-2022 GCA_964448655.1 uncultured Eubacteriales bacterium | reverse complement strand
ATGTATTTGAGATGTTTTTTAACTTTTTCAGGGGTTCATCGACAGCAATAATACAATCAAAGTTATAATTATAAGCCTTTATGGAGGGGACGGGAAGTCCTTTTTCTCTCAGTCTTTATAGCGATATAGATTTTCTGCTTGTCACTATAATAATTTCCTTTTGGCGCGATCCCCAAAAGCAAATTATTATAAATCTATCCTATGATCATCGCTTCCCCCAATTAAACCGCAATTGACTGCATTCTATTCATTTTGATATTTGTGTTTGGTAATGTCAGCAGGTGGAAATTGAGATGAAGCGGGAGGGATTAATTATTCTACTTCACTTTTAAGGATATTATAAAATCTGACTTTTGCGGATCTTTCGATCCAGGGGTGGTGGCCGCAGTTCTCTAACAGGATGAACCGGAAGTCTTTTAGGGTGCTAAAAAGGGGGCGTTTGATTCCTTCGGAAAGATGGGGATCATAGTCGCCCTGGATTGCGACTACCGGGCATTGGATTTTCTTTCCGAACTCTAAAAGTTTTCCACTGCTTCTCAGCTTCCTGGCTTGTTCCCATACATTCTGGTATATATCGTGCTGGCATTCTAGTATTTCGCCCTTGTGAGGCAGGGGGTCATATGAGTCGGCCTTGGAGATCAACTTTCCAAGCCGGGCCATGGGCGTGTTTTTATCCCCAACGGTGGGGTCGTTCAAGGTTTTTATCAGTGAAAGAACTTCTGTTTTTTCTTCTTTACTGAGCCTACTTAACCGGGTTTCCATAATGTTTAGGGCGTATTTTTCTTGGTATGGCCCGCTCCCGATGAGTATGAGCTTTTTTACGAATGCAGGGTACTGAGCGGCAAAAATAAAACTGAGCCAGGCACCCCATGACCAACCAATCAATATGACAGGAATATACCCGTTCTTTTTTAAAACGTCCTTTAGCTCCCCTATTTGCCCTTCAATTGTTGTTGCTGTTTGAAGTGGCTCTAGAACGCCGCTAACAGAGGAAAGCTCTCGAGCAACAGGCGCCATTTCTCCGGGCGCGCCCGGCCCACCGTGGATAACCGCTACCTTGAAAGGCGCCTCCCCATATTGTCTAAGGTTTTTCATATTCGTGCCTATTCTAACTCCTTTTATTTTAAAAATAAAAGGGGCAGCGACTGCCAATCCGAGCATGAATGAGTTAGGTACGGCCTCTCGCCTATGGCAATGATCGAGTCAGAAAAATGGCTGGATGTATCTAATTTAAAATTTAATAGGAAATTAGAAAAGAAGAGAATGGCCTGAAGATGGCGCGAAATTAATTATTTCGCGACATTCTTACTGGTAGTTACAAAATTTGAGAAAAATGCCAAAATTTATAGCTCTAAGTTATAAAATTTAGCTTCCAGCCTGAAAATCGGGCCTCATTTGATGGTTTTTAAACAGCGGCCCTGGCTAGCCCTTCAGCTCGTACCCCGCCTTCAAAACGCAGGCCTCAGCCAGAATCTGCAGAGGCTCGATAAGCGGCACCTCGATATCTTCCTCTTTCAGGACAAGAGGCACCTCTGTGCAGCCGGCAATAACAGCCTCCGCCCCTCTCTGGATGAGCGTCCGGGCCACACCCTGGATAATTTCTTTGGGACGCCCCGAAGTAAACCCGGCTTTTACCCCCTGCTTCCCGAAAATAGCCTCCATCACCTGCTCCTGTTCCTCATCTTCCGGGCCGAAGACTTCTATTTCTTCCCTGGCGAAAGCATCATGGAAGAGCCCTGATTTTAGAGTGCCGGTGCTGGAGATAAGACCAACCTTTTTCAACCCGGGCATCTTCCTCTGCACATAGAGGACGGTCTCATCCACGAGGCTTAAGAATGAGACTTTTTCTCTCGCCACTATTTCATCTAAAAAATAGTGAGCAGTAACACAGGGCATCGCGATAAAATCCGCACCCGCCTGCCGCAGCACCCCGGCGCCCTCGAGAAGGTGCGGCAATGGGCTCGGCCCTTTTTCGAGTATGGCATCTGTCCTCGCGGGAACCTCGGGATTGCTGTAGATTAT
>CAYUXD010000413.1:0-2023 GCA_964448655.1 uncultured Eubacteriales bacterium | reverse complement strand
TTCTTATCTTACTCAATGCAGTCCAAAAAAAACGAATTTACTATGTTTTTGGCTAAAATAGATTCCCGTTTAAGGATTATCTGTAATCGGGAAGGGAGGGGTGCATGAAAACTGTAGGCATGATCGGCGGAATGAGCTGGGAGTCATCTCTTGAGTACTATCGGATCATGAATCAGGCCGTCAAGGAGAAGCTCGGAGGATTTCATTCAGTGCAATGTATTCTCTATTCTGTGGATTTTGATGATGTAGAAAAACTGCAGCGTCGAGGAGACTGGGAATCATTGACCCGGTTGATGATCGAAGCGGCTCAAAGGGTGAAGAAAGCTGGAGCTGATTTTTTAGTCATCTGTACAAACACCATGCATAAGATGGCTGATGAGGTCCAAAGGTCAATCCAGATTCCTCTGCTGCATATTGTTGATGTTACAGGAGCAGCTGTCAAGGCAAACGGACAAAGCCAAGTGGGACTGCTCGGCACAAAATTTACAATGGAACAAGATTTCTATAAGGGACGTTTGAAGGAAATACATGGGATAGACGTTTTGGTTCCTGAGGATAAGGAGAGGCAGGTCATTCACGATATTCTGTATAATGAACTGTGTTTGGGGGAGATCAAGGAGATTTCAAGAGAGAAATTTCAAAGTATCATCCAAAATCTTGTCAAACGTGGGGTCCAAGGTGTGATTCTGGGATGCACGGAAATTCCTTTAATCGTCCGTCAAGAGGATTATAAGATTCCTCTATATGATACAACTGCTCTTCATGCCAAAGCTGCTGTGGACTTTGCACTCCAATAAAAAGGAATTCTCTATACTTGGATACAGCCTTTGCTTTTTGAATCCTGGGGATGCCCTTGCGAGTGGTTGAGTTATTGGATTAAAAATCTTAGCTAGAGAAAAAGCTTAAGAATATTCCAGACCCCCAAAAATGATACTCAAAGGATGGCTATTCTGACCTGCTCCCTCATGTTGTCCAGCAGTAACTTCTGATGTCCGCTGAAGAGAGAGAAACGTATTTTTGAGAGGCATCCTGCGGGATGTGTATGCGGATTTGCGGGGGGATTTATCCTGAATTGCCAAACCCATGCATTATCCGCCATTTTTTTTGCGGCAAATCCTTTCTTGAACTGTTGTAATGAAATTTCGCATATGATTAAGAAAGAATACATTTGATGTCCACTAGATCTCCAAATTCAAAATTGCAAAATGTTAGGCATGGTTTAGAGAAGAGAAGTTGCCGGCTGTTGTCAGCAAAAGGGGGGTAATGATGGGAACCAAAAAGGTAGGAACTCTCCCCAGCCGGCGAAAGAGAGTCAGAATTATTATTACTGTAAAAAAAATAAAGTCAAGTAATTTTTTACATTTGTCTTTAAATTTTTACTCTTAGTCTATAGAATATTTAGGGTAAACTTTAAGGAAGAGCCATGAAAACCAAATTCATATTTTTCCTATCCGTCATTATGATATAAAAGGAGATGAATAAACAGGCGACGTTTTTATCAGAAGATTCAGAATAAAAAAGTGGGATCAGATAAAAGAAGGCATTTAATTCTTCTTCCCAGAATAAAAAGAAGTCGGCATTTCATAACTATGGGACGTCAAGCGACATTGTTATTAACTTAAGGAGGAGGCAAACATGAGTCCAAAGCCAGTTGTAATAAAGTTTTTTGCACCTGTCGTTGATATCTCAATCAATGCCTTGATGAACACCATTGACCAGAGGATGAAGCAAGGAGTAACGAGTTTCACCCTACTCATTTCTTCACCCGGGGGCTCGGTATTTCACGGCTTAAGCGCTTACAATTATTTGAAGGGACTGCCTGCCACAATAACTACACATAACTTTGGCAGTGTGGATTCAATAGGCATTGTCCTCTATTGCGGCGGTTCAAAGAGGCTATCAGTACCTCAAGCGAGGTTTTTACTTCACGGTGTTAGCTCTAAATTTGAGCAGAGAGTGAGCTTAGAAGAGAAACAGTTAGAAGAAAGGTTGAAAGGACTAAGAATTGATATGGAAAATATAG
>CAYUXD010000412.1:0-2037 GCA_964448655.1 uncultured Eubacteriales bacterium | reverse complement strand
GACTCTACCAGGGAACTAGATTCAGATTTTAATCTATTAAGATAATGAGCAGGCCGATAGTCTTAGGCTATCGGCCTGCTCATTCGAAGACGATTTCTCGTCGAAAACAAATCTTACAATAAATTTTTTAATTATATTCTAAAAAAAATTGCCAGAAACAGGATTTTTTATTATATAACTCTTTAGGGACAGCGTTTATTGTCTGAATTTAACTTTATATTTTGGTCTCGATGATTAGGAGCAATAAAATGGGAGAATTCAAAGCAAAATATCTTTTCCTGAATGGTGATTTCGTGGAGTATAAAGATGCCAAGATTCATGTTCTGACGCCAGCGGTCAAATACGGAGCTACTGTTTACGAAGGTCTTCGAGGATACTGGGTCCCGGAAGACAGTCAACTTTATTTATTTCGATTTGATGATCATTTAAAGAGATTATTCCAGTCGATGGAAATGATATGGATGAAGCCTCCCTACAGCCTTGAGGAATTCAAAAGGCACATTATTGCTCTCGTCAAGAAAAATGAATTTCGACAGGATATCCACATCAGAGTTATGGTGTTTGTTCTGGCAGATGATGGGTCTATGATCTCCACCGGCCCTGTAGGTGCAGCCGTAGCAGCCTTGCCTATGGGGAGAATATCGGGCAAATCAGAAGAAGGATTGAGATGTAGTGTTAGCTCTTGGAGAAGAATATCTGACAGTTCGACTCCTCCCAGAATAAAATGTGCAGGAAATTATCAAAATAGCAGATTGGCCGGGATTCAAGCAGACCTTGATGGTTATGATAATGTTTTGATACTCAATGAGAACGGTAAATTATCAGAAGGCCAGGGCTCCAATGTCTTTATAGTCAGAAAAGGTATTCCTATAACGCCGGCAGTTACAGATAATATTCTGGAGGGAATTACAAGGGATACGATCATCCGACTCTTTGAAGAAAAGCTTGGATTGAAAACAGAAGAACGCGAAATCGATAGAACAGAACTTTATGTCGCAGAGGAAGTTTTTTATTGTGGGACAGCTACGGAAGTCGTGCCGATTATCTCCATTGATAAGCATATGATATCGAAAGAGCAAGTTGGGCCTCTCACCAAAGCAATAAAAAAAAGTTATGTCAATTTAGTTAGAGGCATTGATTCAGCCCACGAGGAGTGGAGAACTCCTGTTTATTCTGTTTGATTTTTGATGCCTACAAATTTGATATATACAAATATGTGGAATTTTGTTATGAATAAATTTTGAGAAGTCGAGAGAGGATAAACTTTGCAAAGAAATGGAAAATTGATAGAATTATGCGATATGAATAAACTTATAATATTAAGTCAAAAGGGAGGGGACAATGCCTTTAAACTACAAATACAAATCACTTAAAGAATTAGTCTATGCATACTTATACGAAAAAATCAACCAAGGGACTATCAAACCGAACGAAAAAATTAATGAAAGCCTTATTTGTGAAGATCTCCAGGTAAGTCGGACTCCTGTTAGGGAGGCTTTAATTCAGCTTGAAGATGAAGGGTATATAAAGAGGATGCCCAGACGAGGTTTTATTGTGAGAGAAGTCACCCTGGAAAAAATTAGGGAGATCTATGAGATAATCGGATGTCTTGATGGTCTGGCTGCTTCATTAGCAATCGATCGAATGACTGGAAAAGATATTATTCTATTAGAAACTCTTGTAGAAAAAATGAACGAAGCCATTAAAAACAAGAAATTGCATGAGTATTTTAAACTACAGCGGAACTTTCACAACGTATATATATCTGCCAGTGGTAGTGAAGAATTATATAACACGCTTTTGTCATTGAAGAAGCGTTTTGTCAAGAAGGCTTATTTTACCCGAGAAAATGATCAGGAGTTGTATACCGCCTTAAAAAGGTTTAATGATGGACATAAACAAATTGTGAATTTGATTAAAAAATCGGATAAAAAAGGAGTGGCTGATTATTTAAAAGAGGTACACTGGAATTTTAGAAATGCAGAAATTGTCGTTTCTCCTTTTCAAAAGCTTTTCGTTCTTTTTCCAGTTTTTCTC
>CAYUXD010000411.1:0-2041 GCA_964448655.1 uncultured Eubacteriales bacterium | reverse complement strand
TGCCGGGAAGAGATATGGAGTCATTTTCTCCATAGATGGCAACGGAGTTGTCACTCTTCACTACCCCGAGAGCAAAAGCGACTCCTCCATTCTCAAACAGGAGAAAAAAAACCTTCTCTCGTCGGCTTATGAACTTGATAATGCTCCGGATTTTGAACGATTTTTCTTCATTACTGCAATGGAAGAAATAGAAGTGCAAAGCGTAATAAAAAAAGCAGAGGAACTGGCGCTCTTGCCCGCATCAGTTAAAACTGCAAGGCTTGAGCTCCCGGAATCGTACAGTCAGTTTTCCATTCTTTTGAAAAAGGAGAAATAGAATGAAAAAAACTATTTTTTTATGGACATTTATTGTTATTTTCTCGATTGGGTCCCATCTTTATTCCGGAGAAAAAACTAAGAAACCTGACGATAGCCTCATTAAACGATATGCTGTCGTCATGGGAGCGAATGATGGGGGAAAAGACCGTGTCAAGCTTCGCTATGCTGTTTCCGATGCCAAGGCTATATCTCAGGTGCTTGAAGAACTCGGCGGTGTTATGGAGGATGACAGTCTCCTGCTTCTCAACCCGGATGTGAGAACCTTTTACACCGAAATAGGAAAGCTTCAGACAAGGATGGAAAAGGCCAGATCAGAATACGGCCGTGTTGAGATCATATTCTATTATTCCGGACATTCAGACGAGAAGAGTATTCTGTTGGGTCGTGAAAAGATCTCCTATGAGGATTTCCGCCAAACCATAAGCAGTATGCCTGCAGACGTCCGCATCGCAATACTGGATTCCTGCTTGTCTGGTGCGTTCACCAGGCTTAAAGGCGGAAAGAAGACAAAACCATTCCTTATGGATGAAGCCTTTGATATGAAGGGCAACGCATTCATGACGTCGAGTTCTGCAACAGAAGCCTCCCAGGAATCCGATCTTTTAGAAGGCTCCTTTTTTACTCACTATCTGATCTCGGGAATTAGAGGGGCAGCAGACCTGATCCCGGACGGACGGGTGACTCTGAATGAGGCCTACCAGTTCACTTTTAATGAAACCCTGGCAGAAACCACTAAAACCATGGGCGGGCCCCAGCACCCTTACTATGACATCGAGATGTCAGGCACCGGAGATGTCGTGATAACGGATATTCGTAAAGGCTCGGCCATTCTGGTGCTGGAACCTGAAATTTCAGGCAGGATTTTCATCCATGACCGGAAAAACTCGCTTGTGGTTGAACTCACCAAGCCCTTGGGCCGAAGGATTGAGCTAGGATTAGAAGAAGGGTCGTACAGGGTGGTTAACCTCCTCGAAGGACAAGTTTTTGAATCCAAGATTGTACTGAAGAGCGATTCAGAGTTCACGCTTCGTGCCCAAGAGTTTTTAAAGTCTGATATGAAATACACCACTCCCAGAGGGGCTCGTTCCAGACAAATGGAGAAGGAAACCCTCATCAGGAAAAAATCCAAAATTCACCTTTTCGGGGAAATTAACTCAAAAACCATGAGATTGAACGGCGCAACCTCTTTGTTATTGGGAGGGGGAGGTGGATTTACATTTGGAAACATATTCTCTTTTGGTATTGCAGGATATGGAAAGTCAAACTTCGCAGCAGGTGGTCCGGGACTCCCCGCTTTTGGAGGCTTTACTTTTGCCTATGTTTTTAAGCCAGAAAAAAAGCTTCATTGGAGGATAACTTCTTTTGTTGGTTCAGGAGTTGGTTCAGAAGTTCTAGGAAAGGAAGGAATCTTCTATATTTTTGAGCCAGGTGCAGAGCTCGTCCTGAATCTTTCCAGGTTTGTCAGAATCCAGGCCGGAATAACCATTCCTATTACAGACGTAAAACACGTGGGTTTTAACTTCCCGATCATCAATTTAGGATTCCAATTCGGTAAATAACTGAAATTTCAGATTTCTTTTCTCTAATCAAAAGGCCTTTCTTGTCTCTCCTCCCTGGGTTATCATATTGTTTTTGGTTTTATAGAAGAAGTAGAAGAGAACGGACTAATACGATAGCCGCACTCCCTAATTGCCACCATTGTACGGTTGGTTCAATGCAAAAA
>CAYUXD010000410.1:0-2069 GCA_964448655.1 uncultured Eubacteriales bacterium | reverse complement strand
GCTGGTTAATTTTGATTATAATCTAAAAAATGATAGAATAGCATAGCCATCAAGACAACTGCGGAGAGGTGCTGGAGTGGTCGATCAGGGTCGCCTGCTAAGCGATTGTTCCGGTTAATGTCGGAACCGTGGGTTCGAATCCCACCCTCTCCGCCAATGCAACCAATTCGAACTTCTAAACCCATCATCCAAGAGCGAAATGATATGAATTTCGTTTTGAAATACCGAAATTACTTTATTGCGCTTTCTTTTCCTTGCCCCATTCAGGCAGCTTGAACTGTTTGGGCTTGGATTTTAAAACTTCTTTAAGCCATTCCGAAGGATAGCCGACACCACGCGGTCGTCCTTTATCATCTTTGACATAGCCGTCGTTGTATTTTGTCAACAGGTACTCACCCAGTTCGATCCAGCGTTTGACCACCTGCTCTCCCTGGCTGACTGAATAATTAGTCAAATACTGAACCATGAGCTTCGGGTCTGTTTTGTATAACTCGAGAGCTATTTTCTCAATCGCCGGCTGAAGAGAGAGGAACTTACCTTCCAGGGCTGTCTGGACTTTTTGAATGTCTTGAACCATGTAGGAATACTTCAGGTTAGCGTAGTTAGCCACAAAATTAAACACCCACCAGGCTGAATCCCATGAAAATTTTTGGAGATCCCCGACAGTGAATGGCTTGGGCAGGTCTTGAATACAGCAGAAGAGGGGAACATAACAGGTTGTATACGTGTCGTCCACTCCGTACCAGTAGACACCGCCTACGGCATTTGGAAGCCATGCCCGGGACTGGGAAATGAAAGAAAATCCGGTCTGTTGGGTGGATATGGGACGCTCCCAGCTGTATTCGATGCCACCCGCCTCCCAGGTGAGATCTCGACAGCGAACAGGGCATCCGAATGGCCCGGCATCTATTCCTTTGGTCATGTCAAAATCAGTTCCCTCGTAATGATCACGCATAATATTCATCACATCCTGCAAAGAAAGCTTCTGGTCAGGCTTGATCCACAAGGGATAAGGCTTGGTGCCTTTTTTGCCACGCTGGAAATCCGGGGAAAAATTCTGAGATGGCGCGCTTCGGCGAAACATACTCCAGACCCGGGCAGCGCAAGTCCTGAGTGATGAGGGTTCTGGAGGATTGTAGGCATAACGGAAACTGAACGGTTTTTGGGATTTTTTATTATAATAGCCTTTCTCCTCAGCAAAGGAGATGACATTTGCGGAGTACATACAATTCTCGGGATCGTTTAAAGGGAACTCCCCGATACGGGACATATTGGCATGGGCGGAAATGTATCCGTCTGGAATCCGCAGCGCTACCCAATGAGCTCCTTTTCCGCCCGGTCCCGGACCGATCATCTCCATGATCCAAGCTTCCTCGGGATCAGCAAGGGAAAAGGATTCCCCTGTACTCGCATACCCGTATTCCTCGACCAGTTCAGCCATGACTTTAATGGCTTCCCTGGCAGTTTTGGCTCGCTGAAGGGCAAGTCTCATCAAAAAGAAATAATGAAGGAGACCGTCCGGGTTTCGCAGCTCCCTGCGGCCACCGAAAGTGGTTTCACCGATAGCCAGCTGGTGCTCATTCATCAAGTCGACAACGGCATAAGTGTGGGGGATCTGTCTAATCTCGCCCCTGATCTTGCCGTCTCTTCCCCTGATTTCGACGGTGGTGCCGGCTTCGTGGTCTTGAGCAGGAAGATATTCAAGATGGGGAAGGAATTCCCCGTCACAGTTATAGGTGATCATGACCGACCCGTCTTTTGAGGCTCCTTTTGTCACCAAAAAGCTTGAGCAGTTATCCTCGGCCCATTGATTAACCGACAATAGAATCAAGAATAAAAGAATGGCAGGGAAAATGATTTTTTGTTTCATTGCTAAATCCTCCTTTTTGTATTGTTATTAGTTCTAAAATTAAAAGTATATCTGGGAAAGAAAAAAATCAAGGTGAATTTTAGCTGATCATCCATGGAAAAGGCATCCTACCTTCCCTTCATCACAACTGGCACTTAGAGACGATTTATAGAATGAGAAAACAGGACATTTTTACGTTGCGAAGAAACGGAAATTATTG
>CAYUXD010000409.1:0-2076 GCA_964448655.1 uncultured Eubacteriales bacterium | reverse complement strand
GGAAATAGCCTGGCTCCCTTCAGATTTTTAACGCCATTCTTCATTCGCTCTTCTCGGCGGCTGCGTAACTCGCTGCGCTCAAACATACTCGCCGCCCGACTCTGTCGGATTCCCTCGAAGAGCGAATTCCGAAGGCTAAATCTTCAATGGTCGCTACAGCTATTTCCCAAAACCTTTTCCAATAACGGAAATAGAGATACTTACACATTTGACTTTTCTTTTTAGTTTTCTTTAAAATTCATGTACTTCCGGATGGAAAAATCATTAAGCCTTGTTTTTGAAGAAATCCATAATTCGCATCCAGAGGTAGCCTCTTCTGCGCCCGGCCGGATAAACATCATAGGAGAACACACCGATTACAATCAAGGTTATGTCTTGCCAGCAGCGATAAACCTGAGGAGTTATTTTTTCCTCTCTAAAAGAACGGATGAGAAAGTCTGCATCTGGACAGAAAATTTCAGAATAAGAGAGCTATTTTCTTTACAAAAAATATCTTTCTCCAAGCAGAATAAATGGATCAACTATGTCAAAGGCATTTTCTGGACCCTGCAGGAAGAAGGATTTGAGCTTCCCGGGATAAACGGCCTCATCTGGGGGGATATTCCTCTTGAGGCAGGTCTGAGCTCATCTGCGGCTCTTGAGGTGAGCATAATTCAGGGATTAAACACGCTTTTCGAACTTGGTCTTGGGCCCCAGAGAATGGCGGAGTTAGCCAGGAAGACAGAGAATGATTTTGTCGGTGTGGAGTGCGGAATTATGGACCAGTTTGTTTCATTTTTTGGCGAGAAAAACAAGGCTGTGTTTTTGGATTGTGAGTCTCTTCAGTATGAGCTTGTCCCGGTTCATTTGGAGAAAGAAGATCTCCGAATCTTTGTTTTTGAGAGCGGAGTCCGCCGGGAATTGGCCTCTTCAGAATACAACAGGAGGCGGCATGAATCCTTCCAGGCTCTCGAGCTTTTAAAAAAATACGGAATTAAAAGCTACAAGCAGGCAACACTGGGCCTGGTCGAAGAGAGAAAAAATGAAATGGATGAAGCACTTTTTAAAAGAGCCAGGCATGTTGTGAGTGAGAACGCAAGAGTAAAGCAGGCCGTTGAAGCAATAAGGAAGGATGATTTTCGCCTCCTGGGAGAGCTTATTTTCCGCTCTCATGAAAGCTTAAGGGATGATTACGAGGTCTCCTGTCCCGAGCTTGATTTACTTTATGAGTCTGGACGGGAATTTCCCGGCTGTTTTGGAGCCCGTCTCACAGGCGCCGGCTTTGGCGGATCGGGGATTGCTCTGGTCAAACAAGAGAGATTAGCTGCTTTCAGGGAAAAGCTTCTTGAAGAAGCCAGTAAAAGAAGGTTTCCCCGCCCTGAATTCTATGAGGTTGAAATCGGAAAAGGCGCTAAAGCTTATTTCCTTAATAAGGAGGGAAAAGGATGAAAAAGGCAGCGCTTCTTTTTTTGATTTTCTGTTTTCTCTTCAATTCCGCTTACGGGAAAGAAAGGATATTCATTGAAAAATCTATCATAAAAAGCCAAGAGCTTCACTTGAGCCGCACTGTTCAGCCGCAGCGATATTTTGATAGTGTTGGTCAGAAAAGTGCCATTTTAGGTAAAGAGGACGGGAAAATAGAAATCTGGATTTATCCCCATAAAGTTCTTCATAATTTTGAACTTCACTTCTTGATTGAAAATGAGAATGAAATCGTAGAAGGAAGAGATGCGGTCCACAGAATAGACGTTTATCCCCATCAGACCATCCTTCGCTATGTCCATTCTTCCTTCAAGGCAGAAGAAATATTCTTTTCTCCTTTGAGAGAGTCTGGGGTCGTCGTCCTTCTTTCGGTGGAAGCCATCAAGCCGCTCTCTGTTGTTGCCAGCTTCACTCCTGATTTAAAGCCTATGTGGCCGGCAGGCCTTGGAGGTCAGTATAGTTACTGGGACGGAGAAAAAAAATATTTTGTCGTCTCCGAAGGGACCAGGGAAAATGTTGCCTTGATTGGAAGTCCTGCAGGCGAGCAGTTTTCTTCAGGTCCGGCTCATGCCCTTCCAGTCGGAGAGATGAAGATAGAACTTGATGGGAAACCTG
>CAYUXD010000408.1:0-2083 GCA_964448655.1 uncultured Eubacteriales bacterium | reverse complement strand
CTTTGCCAGTGACTTTTTCTGGTGCATCTGTTCGTGAAGCGGGCTTGTTAACTATAGTAAATTCTGACACAGCTTCTAAGGTTGCTTTTCTATTTAGTTTCTTTGCAATTTTTTTACCTTTGGTCAGCTGGGCGTAGGTAACCTGATTTTTGCTCTGTGTTTTGTCAAATATTACCCCGTCCTTTGCTTTCAATTTGCTCAGAGGTGTCTGAAGATATTCAGCCGCCAGCTCCATCAAAACTGCTCTGGCTTTTGCAGCGGCTTCTCTTAGAGGCGGGCCAAAAAAGCGGGTGGTCATGGAACCGAAAGTTCCCATGTCCCAAGGACAGAGATCTGTATCTCCCATCACCATATCAACTGAACCCAAGGATACTTCCAGTTCGTCTGCTAACATCTGAGCCAGCGAAGTTATGACACCCTGGCCCATCTCAATCTTACCTGTAAAGCAGCTGACCCTGCCGTCCTCTCCGATTCTAAGAAAAGCATTGAAATCTTCGGGCAGCTCTGGGCGAAACCTTCTGCGGCGTGTTTCTTGCAGCAGGGCTTCCGCGTCGCCTAAAGAGACGAGGATTACGATTCCCCCACCGAACAGCTTAATGAATTCCCGCCGGTCAAGAGGGAAGTGGGCTTTTATATCACTAAAATCAAGGTCCATATATTCATCTTTTTTCATCTCTTACTTCCTCCTTTCATTTCCTTGGCTGCGGTTTTGATAGCCTCGACAATGCGGGTATGTGCTCCGCAGCGGCAGAGGTTCTCATCCATGTTTTGAAGGATTTCTTTATGGGTAGGTCGAGGATTATTTAACAATAAACTGTAGGCATTGAGAATCATACCTGGAGTACAGAATCCACATTGAAGAGCATCGTGCTTTATGAATGCTTTCTGGAGGGGATGGAGGTTTCCGTTTTTGGCTAATCCTTCGATAGTAATAACCTCTTTTCCTTTGACATCTTTTACAGGAAACTGACACGAGCAGACAGCCTTTTTGTTCACAAGGACAGTGCAAGCACCGCAAAAACCTTCTCCACAACCGAATTTTGTTCCGGTAAGATTCAGTTCAGAGCGCAAAACCCATAAAAGCATTCGCTCACTATCTACAGTAAGACTTACAGGTTTATCATTGAGCTTGAAATTAATAGTTTCTCTCATGCTGATCTCCTTTTCTTGTTTAAATTATCTAGGAAATAATCAAATTCACCTCTTAGTTTGTAGGGGCTTGATTCATCAAGCCCGTGGTGACACCCCAGAAACGGGGACAGTCCCCATTTTTCATATAAGCAAGAACGTCGAGGCTTAATTCATCAAGCCCGAACTTTTTTTATCGTGCTGATTAACATGTGGGTTTGATAAATCAAACCCCTACAGGATAAATATATGGTGGGTTTGCTAAATCAAACCCCTACTAATTTCAATAAAAAATGGGGCCTGGCCCCATTTTCTTTCACTGGCCCTATTTTCTTTCACTTTACCAAACGATTCCTTATTTCAGCTGATCTGGAAAGATGAATTTCTACACCAAAGATAGCGCAGCTCTGTAGAGCACAGTCTCCACGAGTTCCTTTTTGTATCCGTTTTCCTCCAAGGGCGTTGCTTCCTTCAGGGCCTCTCTGGCAGCTTCTCTCACCAGATTTTCTGTAACTTTTTTGCCTTTTATTATGTTTTCAGCCTTTGTTAATCTCCAGGGAACAGGGGCAACTCCTCCTAAAACGATCTTTATATCCCTGAAAATGCCTGCCGAAATAATCCCTTTCACTGCTGCTGAGACCACGGCAAAATCCCAGGTTCCTCTTTCAATGAATTTGCTGTAGGTGCTTTTTTCTCCTTTTTTTACCAGGGGGATTTTTATCTCCCGCAAAACTTCATTTGGCTCTAGAATATTCTCTTTCCTAACATTTATCTTAGGAAGGATATAAAAATTTGCCAGCGGGATGGCCTTATCTCCTTGGGGAGAGCTTATTGAAATTTCTGCGTCCAGGGAAATAAGGGCTGGAGCTAAATCCGAAGGATGGACAATGTAACAGAGACCTCCGCCAAATATAGCATGGTATTTGTTTTTTCCCCTGAAGGCGAAACACATACT
>CAYUXD010000407.1:0-2119 GCA_964448655.1 uncultured Eubacteriales bacterium | reverse complement strand
CATGTCTTTATTACTTTTCTTTTTTCTCCTTTAGTTTCTAAAGCATGAATTTTTTTCATTAGTTTGGTATCTAGATAGGGACCTTTTTTCAAAGACCTGCCCATAATTATTTACTCCTTCTCCTGATAATAAAGGATTGGGTTCTCTTATTTCTCCTTGTCTTGTATCCCTTGGCGGGTTGCCCAGTTGGAGACACTGGATTTCGGCCGCCTTTCGATTTTCCCTCTCCCCCACCATGGGGATGATCAACAGGATTCATGGCTGTTCCCCGGACATAAGGCCTCTTACCTTTCCATCGTTTCCGCCCTGCTTTTCCGATAGATATGTTCTGGGAATCCAGATTTCCAATCTGGCCGATAGTTGCCCGGCAATCCAAATGAATCTTTCTGATCTCTGTTGAAGGCATTCGAACCTGGGCATATTTTCCCTCTTTGGCTAAAACCTGAGCTCCTGTACCAGCTGATCTTGCCAGTTGTCCTCCCTTGTTTTTTCTTAATTCGATGTTATGAATAACCGTTCCTAAGGGAATGACCCTCAGAGGCATAGCATTCCCAGGTGAAATATCCACCTGTTTATCCTCAGAGACAACAGTTTGGCCGACCTTTAAATCCAAGGGTGCTAAAATGTATCTTTTTTCACCGTCTTTATATTTTATGAGAGATATAAAAGCCGAGCGGTTTGGATCATACTCGATAGTATCCACGACACCCGGGACTCCAATCTTATCTCGTTTGAAGTCAATAATGCGGTACAATCTTTTATGTCCGCCTCCGCGATGACGAACAGATATGCGCCCTCGCGAGTTTCTCCCTCCAGATTTAGAAAGAGATTCAACAAGAGGCTTATGCGACCGGCGTGTTGTCAACTCCTCAAAAGTGAGCCCGGTCTTCTGACGCAAGCTGGATGTTGACGGTCTGTAGGTCTTTATTCCCATTTAAACAGCCTCAAAATATTCAATCATTTTTTCGCCTTCTTTAAGCTTTATATAAGCTTTCTTCCAGTCTTTCTTTTTGCCTTCACTGCGGCCAACTCTTCTCTTCTTGCCTCTTTTGTTCTGGATTCGAACTCTCTCTACCTTTATTTTAAAGAGCTGCTCAGCAGCTTTTTTAATTTCACTCTTATTAGCTTTTGGATGCACTTCAAAGCAGACTTCTCTGTTTTTCTCCTTTAGCAATGTGCTCTTCTCCGTGATAACAGGTCTAATAACAATCTTATAGGGGTCCTTCATAGCTTCAATTTCTCCATCAAGGATTCAAAGGCACTTTGGGTAAAAACTAGCCATTTATAGTTCAAAACATCATAAACATTGACTTGATTGTAATCAACAGCTTTTATTTTTGGGATATTCCGCAAAGATAGAAACAAATTCTTGTTTTCATGCTGATCAACGATCAAAGCCGAATCCAATTTTAATATCTCTAAGAGCTTTGTTCCTTCCTTTGTCTTGGGCTCTTTAAAGTCCAATGCCTTAAGGACAAGCATCTGTTTTTCGGCAAACTTCATGGACAAGGCTGATTTCAAGGCATTTCTTTTCACTTTCTTCGGCAAGCTATAATAATAGCTTCTTGGTTTAGGGCCAAAGGTTATTCCGCCCTTCCTCCAGAGAGGCGAACGGCTGCTCCCCGCTCTCGCCCTTCCTGTTCCTTTCTGCCTCCAAGGTTTACGTCCTCCTCCTCTCACTTCGGACCTGGTCTTTGTAGAAGCTGAGCCTTGTCTTTGATTCGCCCGGTAGTTCACGACTGCTTCATAGAGCAGGTGCTCTTTGACCGGATAGGTAAAAATTTCCTCTGGAGCGTTAATTTCGCTGATTCCTTTTCCGCTCTGGTTTAACACTTTAATTTTACTCATCTTCTACTCTTTATTTTCCTTTTTTGAAGAATCAAGCTGAGAGGATTCTGGCTTGGTTTGCTCAGATTTGTCAGGTTTTTCAATCTCTGGTTCCTCTGGCTTAGGTTCCTTAGGCTCCTCAGGAGTAGGTTTTTCAGGCTCCTCAGCCTCAGGCTTCTTGGCCTCAACCTGCTCGGTCTTAGGTTCTTCAGGTTTGCGGTGCTCTGGTTTGGGCTCTTCAGGCTTGGGTTTCTCGGGCATAGGTTGTTCTGCCTTGATTTGATCAGGTATT
>CAYUXD010000406.1:0-2120 GCA_964448655.1 uncultured Eubacteriales bacterium | reverse complement strand
AACAGATTCTGTATGCGATCTGCCCCAGGAAATAATTGATGAATATCAAATTCATGTCATTCCTTTCAATCTGTCATTCGGGGAAAGTCTATTCCTGGATAAAGTCACTATCACGCCTGAGCAGTTTTACACTCTGCTGAAAACCCACAGAGACCACCCCAAAACCTCACAGCCTCCACTCAAGACCGTCCAGAATTTATTTTCTTTTCTCGCAAGTCATTATGAATCGATCATTGTGGTGAATATTTCGGATAAATTGAGCGGAGCTCATAAGTTAAGTCAGGAAGCTTCCTCTATAGTCCAAAATAAGAAAATCAGCATTATCAATTCCAGACATCTTTCTGTATCTTTAGGCCTCCTCGTCTTACGAGTAGCCGAAGAGATTTGCAAAGGAAAATCGCATGATGAAATCGTGAAATTAGCCGAAGAATGGATTTTGAAGACAAAGATTCTTGTGGATATCCAAACGCTAAAATACATGGTTCGCGGCGGCAGAGTCAGTCCCATGAAAGGATTCCCAGCGACAATACTGAACCTCAAGCCGATTGTGTCTCTTGATTCTGAAGGCAAAGGAGTCGCATTTGGCAAGTCATTCAGTCGAGGAGGCAATATGAAAAAAATTATGCGTAAGATAATAGATATGGCCGATAAAGAGAAGCTCTGGAATTACGCGATTGTTCATGCCCAAAACCTCGAGCGGGCTGAGATGTATGCGGAAAAAATAAAGGAATCCATCCACCGGAATCCAGCTTATATCGTGGATATATCATCTGTGATAGGCGTTCACAACGGAATCGGTGCTGTCGGAATTGCGCTTATGTTTGAATAAATCTCACTTAGCACAAAATATCGAATATTTCACTCGAGAGAAATAGAAATTTTATCAACTTACATAAAGAGTTTGAGGAATATGCGAAAAGTACAAGCGCCTTTTTTCCGTGGTTTCCTAAGAAGCGGTAAAAATCTTTTTTAGTTTTATTAAATAAAAGGAGTGATCTTATGCTTAAAATGGTTGATGTTGTCGGAGTTTCTCCGACAGGCTTCTCAGAAGCTGTAAAAGATGGCGTTGATAAAGTTTTGGCGTCGGGTGAAAAAGTCCATTTTTTCCAGGTTCTGGAACAGCGAGGAGCCGTGCGAGAGGGTGCACTCAAGGAGTTTCAGGTTGTAATCAGAGTGGCTACTGAATTTCCAGAAAAAAGTTAGAACAAGGGCTACAAAGAAAAAAGGGCAGATATTAAAAATCATATTTTCAAGTCTCTTAGGTTTCTTAGGGTTATGAGTGCTTTCAGAATATTTTTTCAGCCAAAAAGGAGGTTTTAAATAAATATTATTCGCTATTTTTTGGTTTGGCTTTTATCTTTTGCCTTCACAAGCTTGATAGATGCTATCTGGCATCTGGGAATATTCAAGAAGGCGTATTCTGAAGGGATAAAACCACTTGCCCGCATGAGTGGCGACAAAATGGCTATTAATCCCTTTGCTGGTATTTTGTCTCAAGTCTTGGTCGTTACCTGTATTGTATTTTTAGTTCAATTTAAAACGCAAAAGGTGAATTATTTAGAAGCAGCTTTGATTGGTGCAATTGCTGGGATCTTAGCGATTACTGTTTATGGACTCACAAATTATGCTCTTTTTAAAGATTGGAGCTTGAAGCTAACTGTTCTTGAAGTTATCTGGGGGCCGATATTAGGGGCATCTAGCGGAGCTTTTGTTGTCTGGGCGAAATCTTTTTTAATATAAAAGCTTAATTCTTTTCATAGTCTGAATTTCGTCCTTCATCGACTATTTTAACACTAAAAAATATATAGACTTACTTTTGAAAGGTTTGCCGATTACAGACTATTGACTTTTTTAATATAGGCTTTCACCTCAAATTTTGATTGGGCCCCCCTGTAGCTCATGTAACGGATTTTTCCGAAAATTGGCCTTGCAAACCAGGCCCTGTCATGAACTCCTCCGATAGACCAGGCGATGCCCACATAGCCATTTGGATCCCGGCCGTCCAATTCGTATTTGTCATTGAGATAAATCGCAATTTTTAGGGCCTCTTCTGGCGTCTCTGTCCACTCCAATATTTTTTTTGCCCAGTACATTCTCAGATAGCCGTGCATTTTTCCGGT
>CAYUXD010000405.1:0-2130 GCA_964448655.1 uncultured Eubacteriales bacterium | reverse complement strand
GTACTATCCGCAAGAAGTTGGCCGAAACATGGATGAAGTTGTTCGGGCAGTAAGAGCTCTTCAAATATCTGATAAACAAGGTGCTGTGCCTGCAGGATGGCCTAATAATGAATTGATTGGTGATAGGATTATTGTACCCCCTGCAACGGACGAGAAAACAGCTCAAAAACGTTCTGGGGAATATGAATGCTATGATTGGTGGTTTTGTCACAAACCACTCGAAAAATAAGCCTAACAAGGCGCTGAAGCCGACCATTTTCCGCGCCGATTTGCTCTGCGGAAAATGGCGGCTTAGCTTTAAGGTTATATGACTATGACTTATATGAGAGGTTTATGCCCTCAAGAGGCTAAGCGGAGAAGATCCGCAAGCTCTATGAAGTCAATTCACTGGTATGCATAGAATGCCACAGACAAATAAGTAGTAAAGGAGCGTCTTTTTTAGAGATGAAAAGAAGATATTCAAAGAAATCCTTGATCGGCGTGCTCGCTGTAATGGCACTTATTTTTTTAGGCAGGGCTGCAGCACAACAACACGAGCCCGAGGTGCCCTATGTTTCTACTCCAGATGAAGTCGTGGCGGAGATGCTCAGAATTGCTAACGTGGGCAAAGATGATGTGCTCTATGATCTCGGGTGCGGGGACGGGCGAATCGTCATCACGGCTGCAAAGATGTATGGCTGCCGGGGTGTAGGGATAGATATCGATCCTGAACGTATCAGGGAAAGTCGAGAAAACGCAATCAAAGCAGGAGTATCAGACAGAGTCCAGTTTATTCAAATGGATCTTTTCGAGGCGGAAATCAGGGACGCAAGCGTCGTGACTCTATATCTTCTTTCAGGAGTAAATCTCAGGCTGCGGCCAAAACTTTTCCGGGAGCTGAGTCCAGGCTCAAGAGTTGTTTCTCATGAATTTGGTATGGGAAAATGGGAACCTGATGCGACCTCTTCTGTAAAAACAGAAAATTATAAGGATCCATACCTATTTAATTATTGGGATGAGCAAAGAGCTGATTATTGGCGTACACATAAGGTATATCTCTGGATTATTCCTGGAAATGTGAAGGGGACCTGGAAGCTAACAATACCGGACATCGCTGGGAAAAACGAGTTTACACTGCGGTTTGACCAGGAGTTTCAGCGAGTTAGAGGCCAGGCGCTGGAGGGTGCCTCCTCGAATCCTGTATTCATCAAGGACGTGGAGATAAGAGGAAACATGTTGCATTTTATCTTGGAGGGAAAGCTGAAAGGCAGTACAGAAAGCATGCACTTTGAAGGAATTATAGAAGGTAATTCTATGCAAGGCACCATGGAAATAGAAAGCAGTCCAGGAAAAGGAAAAATCAGATGGACAGCCAGGCGTGACCTATCGACGCTCAGCCCGATCATCAACTAGCGAAAATGGGGGAAAGACCATTCCTTCATCCTTTCCAGCTATAATTCGGAGAATAAACTCATCTGGAGTTCGTGTTGGACAACTTGATGCGGGGGCTTGTTAACATTTTTTATTTTCTTCAAAAGCTACATTTGTCATCTAATTGAGACAAAAAAAACCTTAATTTCCTTAGTTGAGGGGTGAATCCTGTTGGCACATTTCTTGTATATTTATATTTGATAATATATATACTGACGGAAAATGACTGAGTAAGGCTTTCTTTATGATTTATAATATCAAAACAAAGAATGAAAAACGGCCTGATCCTCAAAAATGATTTGCTTTATGGGGTAAAATGAAAAGAGTTATTTTGATTGCATTTTTTCTCCTCATTTTTGCTTCATTTAGGAGTCTTAATGCCCAGTGGGCATTAGCTTATGGAGGAAGTGATAGTGATTCTGCTCGGAGCATTCAGCAAACAAATGATGGAGGTTATATCATCGCAGGCGATACTATGTCGTTTGGAGCTGGATTGAGCGATATCTGGGTTTTAAAACTGGACTCAAATGGAGCTATTATATGGCAACGAACATACGGAGGAAGTTATCGTGATATTGCTCGGAGCATTCAGCAAACAGGCGATGGAGGTTATATCGTCGCCGGAGACACAGAATCGTTTGGTGCTGGATTGAGTGATATCTGGGTTTTAAGACTGGACTCAGATGGAGCTATTATATGGCAACGAACATACGGAGGAAG
>CAYUXD010000404.1:0-2134 GCA_964448655.1 uncultured Eubacteriales bacterium | reverse complement strand
GTGATTGATGGAATATTGGATGATCTTGTATGGCAAAAAGCTCCGCATGAGACAGGATTTAAGACATATCATCCTGATTACGGCCTGGATATGGTCGAAAATTCCATAGTATATTATGCTTATGACCGGGAAAATCTCTATTTCGCTTACAAGTGTTTTGATAGCCAGCCCGACAAAATCAAA
The DNA here is from genome assembly GCA_964448655.1 of uncultured Eubacteriales bacterium. GTDB lineage: Bacteria > Acidobacteriota > Aminicenantia > Aminicenantales > Aminicenantaceae > SOIV01. The sequence continues at coordinate 1,951 of CAYUXD010000404.1, read as the reverse complement.
GCCTCGGTAACCAGCCGGGATAATATACATGCCGATGACTGGATATGTATCAACCTGGATTCCTTCAATGACCACCAGTCTCTCTATGCTCTTTACTGCAATCCCCTGGGTATCCAGGGAGACTCCAGGTTTGAAGGCGGGCAAGAGGATTTCAGCGTCGATATCGTCTGGTACAGCCAGGGAAAAATAGATGATGAAGGATACACGGTTGAACTGAAAATCCCGTTTAAAAGTATCCGTTTTTCTCAAAAAGACCCGGTGGAGATGGGTGTGATTTTCGAACGTAAGATAAGCCGCCGGTCAGAAGCGGGAACCTATCCGCCGCTGGATCCTGCCCAGGGACCAAATTTTTTAACCCAGACGAGGACTCTTATTTTTCAGGACATAAAGCACTATACACTTGTTGAGATATTACCCGCCTTAACCTACAGCCATGGAAGTTCAATAGACGAAGGGAAATTGGCGTCAGCTGGAGATGTAGGTGACCTCAGTTTAACAGCCAAGTACGGCCTGACATCACATCTGGTCCTCGATGGAACCTATAATCCTGATTTCAGTCAGGTTGAGGCTGATGCCGGTCAGGTTGATTTCAACTTGCGGTATGCCCTCTTTTTTCCGGAGAAAAGGCCCTTTTTTCTTGAAGGTTTAGAAAAGTTTAATTTTGGGGGATATTATTCGGGAGATCCTCTCGGGGCGATTGTGCACACAAGAACAATCGTCGATCCTTTAGTGGGGCTAAAATTAAACGGTAGAATCGGGGACAAGAACACTGTTGCCTTAATCTATGCCCTGGATGAGCTGCTTGATACAGATGCGGAAGATTATGCCCATTTTGGAATCTTTCGTTACAAACGGTCATTAACCAAGGATAGCTTTCTCGGCGGGTTCTATACAGCTAGAGAACGCAAGAGTGGCTTTAACAGAGTTTTTGGATTCGATGGCCAGTTAAGGATAAACCAATCCAGCATCTTCGGATATAACGCTTTCAAGTCTCAAGGTAGACTGGATGAAGAATCGCCGAGAGATGATGGGCATGCGGTCAAGCTTCATTATTTCTATAACACAAGAAACATGATTCTCATGCTTGGACTCCTGGACATTGCCAAAGAGTTTCGGACAGAAACAGGATATATCACCCGAACAGGCATTACCATGTTTAGATCAGGATTGCTACGGATGTTTTATCCAAAATCAAAGATTATTCAGAGAATTGATCCGATGATCCACAGCATCCAGACCAGGGACAAATTCAGCGGTCTTTATGAAACCTTTAATTCTTTTGACCTGAGGCTTCTTTTCCTGAGAGATTCATATATCCTTGCAGGTTATCGCTATGCTACCGAGGTTTTCCTGGATGAAAAATTCAATACTAGCCTTGCCAGGATAATAGCCAGCAGCCAACTAACCAAACAATTTTTCTTCAGCCTGTCTTATTATTGCGGAAATAAAATTCGATATGTAGCAAATCCCTACCAGGGCAGCGGAAGCGATGCTTCAGCAACTATGACCTACCTGCCATCTGAAAAGCTGCATCTTGACCTGAGTTTAATCTATTCCGACTTTTACCGCGATTCTGATTCTGTAAAAGAGTTTAACTACACGATTATCAGGAGCAGGAATACTTACCAGGTGAACAAATACCTCTTTTTCAGGGGAATTGTTGAATACAATACCTTTCACAAACAGTTGATGACCGATTTTCTAGCTTCCTTTACCTATATTCCAGGAACCGTTATCCATGTCGGTTATGGTTATCTTTATGAGAGAATCAAATGGGAAGGTGGTGAATACATAAGTGCCGATAGATTCCTCGAAACAAAGAGGGGGTTTTTATTCAAGGCCTCTTTTTTGTGGAGGCTATAAGATTCAAAGACGTATCTCTATCGCAAAAAACCCTATCAAATTGAAATTAGCTTTTTCCTGAAGACGGGGATTACACGAATAATAGTTT
>CAYUXD010000403.1:0-2154 GCA_964448655.1 uncultured Eubacteriales bacterium | reverse complement strand
TTCTATTCTTTATTACAGGAGCCTGATCCCAAAAACAGTCCTCTTTCTTCCAGAAAAAGTAGCCTGTCCCCTTTTTTTATTTTTTAATTTTCTGTCGTTGTCGCTCCCTCTGAATTCTTGCCCTCTCCAGGTTATCCCTTAGCTCCCTGTAAAAATTGGCGGCAAACATCAGATATTTTGCTTTCTGGACCAAAGTCAGGTTTTCTTCCATACGGGCTTCCAGCTCTTCATCCTTTTTCTTGATAAGATTTCTTAACTCTTTTATTTTATTAATTTTGTTTTTGAGCTCTTTCTGGTCTGGCACTTCTTCTCTTAAGATCAATCTAAGCTCTCTTACCTGTTTTTCGACCTGTTGGTATATCTCACTTTTTTCCTTTTCGATACGGGATACAATCGGAAAAATCTTTGCCGTCTGCTCCTCAGTAAGCTCCAGGACACGGGTCATTCTTAATAACCATAGTGTTCTCATATTCTCCCTTGCTCTCCTTCTATTCTGGGGTTGATCATTTTGAATAGCACTTGATAAGGTTGAACTTATAAGAAGCAAACAGAGTAGAATTGAAAGAATATATCTTTTTTTCATAGAAATCCTCCTATAACTTATTGTCTTTCTTTATTTCAGATTCAAGATATCTCATCTCCTCTTCTGTTAGATTTTCCCAGAGAATAAGATTTTCATAAAAATCAGGGCGCTCGCCCCATCCCGAATCTTCAAGGGTCTCACCTATAGAGGCCAAGATGACTGAATTGAATAACTGCTCCAATTCTTGGTCACTTCCGATCTCTTGATATATTTTCGCCAGAGAACTCTCGAAGGAAAAGACATATACTTCCCGAAGCGTTTTGTTTTGAATAATGTATAAGAATAATCCGACAATAATAACAATTAACATTGCAGCACCAGCCCAGGCCCATTTCCATCTCAAGAATAGAGGGGCGCCTCGCAACTTCTCTTGTTGAACAGAGGAAATTTCTGTTTTGATTCGGGATGTAAATTCCTCCCAATGAACGGGAGAAACCTCAAGCTTTTTCAGGCTTTTGGCTTCTTTATGGATTCTCTCTATGTTTTCTGCGTATGAACTGCACGATGAACACATTCTGAGATGCGCTTCGAGGATCTTCTTCTTTTTCTCTGAGAGCTCACCATCAATATTATTGGAAAGCAATTTTTCGATTTCTTTGTGTCTCATCCTATTCTCCTTCTAAATATGGCCTTAATTTTTGCTGGAGCATTTTTCTCGCCTTGTGCATTCTCCATGATATTGTATTCTCTGAACAACGAAGGATCTTTGCTACCTGGGTATGAGTCAATCCTTGAGAAACAACCAAAACAAAGGAAGCTTTATAGGTTATTGGTAAGGAATCTATCGCTTCTTTCAATTTTTCTGAAAGTTCTTTCTTCATAGAATGCCCCTCTGGAGAGAGGATTGAAGCTGCTGACTTCACATCAAGAGAATAATCTTCAAGTTGAATTTCTCTTTTTTCATCCCTTTTCTTTCTTTTCAGAAAATTCAAAGTCAAATTCACAGCAATCCTGTAAATCCATGTGTAAAATGCAGAACGCTGCTTAAAATTCCTCAAGGATTTATAGGCATGCATGAAAGTCTCCTGGGCTAAATCATAAGCATCCTGCTGATTCCTCGTCAAAGAAAGTATCGTATGATAAATCTTTTCCTGGAAACGACGTACCAACTCAGTAAAAGCATCAACATCACCTTGCTTTGCCTGTTTGACCAGATGGTCATCGGCAAAATCTGCCATATTTCCATTCATTTATTTAGACATTTATTATACATAATCCTTTGTCTTTTGGGATTAGAGTTTGAAAATTTTAATTTTCTTTGTAGGAATCAGGTCTTGATTTTGGACAATTTATCATCTAATAAAGAAGAATCACCAGGCATTTCCAACCTAACAATATCAAAAGTCAAGACCCGGGCCGGAAGCATTTCCAAATCCATGATAAGTTACGGCTGATGCATAGGTTTTGGGAAATAGCTGCAGCGACCCTTGAAGAAAAGCTCAGGCTGTATGGTTCTAAAACACGTTGCTTTTGCCTCAGCGAATAAATGGGGACAGATCTCTTTTTTGTAAAACAGAGGACATTCTCAACTTGCGGACAGAACAACAGAAAAAGGGGCCTGTCCCCTTTTT
>CAYUXD010000402.1:0-2164 GCA_964448655.1 uncultured Eubacteriales bacterium | reverse complement strand
CCCCGGCCACCGGCCACTATTTTTGGCTATTGGAAAGGGAAGGATCACATACCGTGTTGCTGAAAAGGAAAAAATCTTATCTGTGCAAGGGGGGTATGCTGAAGTCCTTCCTGAGAGAGTGCTTGTTTTTACTGAATTGAGTGAAGATGAAACTGAGAAGCCAATTGAAGGGCGAGGATGAGACTCTTGATTCCTTTTATCGAGGTAGCATTCTTGTCTTACAGAAGAGAGAGGGATACCGCTTCGCAGTAGATGCTCCCCTCTTAGCTGATTTTATTCAAACAAAGCGCTCTGATGAAATCTTAGAGCTGGGAGCCGGGAATGGCATTATTTCTCTTCTTTTGAGTATCAAGCCTTTTAAACACATCACCGCCGTAGAGATTCAGGAATCTTTGGCGGATATAGCCAGGAGAAACGTAAAACTCAATAATCTTGAAAGAAAGGTCTCCATTATCCGGGAAGATCTGCGCCAGTATCATCCAGGGAAAAAGTTTGATGTTATCTTTTCGAATCCTCCTTATATCAAAAAGGGGGAAGGTCATTTGAGTTCTTCCCTGGAAAAATCTATCGCCAAGCACGAGTTAAAATGTGATATTTTTGGTATATTAGAAAAAACAGCGAAGCTGCTCAAAAGTGAAGGAAGGGCTTATTTTGTCTATCTCGCGAAAAGAAAAGCTGACTTATTTCAGGCAATAGAGAGGAACAGTTTGAAGGTCAAATCCATTCGCTTTGTCTGCGCCCGTCAAGACAGCCATCCGAACCTTCTTCTGGCAGAGTGCGATTTCTCTTCTGAAAAAGAGGCCATTCTTCCTCCTTTCATTCTTTATGACGATGGAGGAAATTATACAGCCGAAGCAGAAGAAATATTTCGCGGGAGAATTAATGCCAAGGCCGTTTAAGAATATAAGGGAAGCGTCTCCAAATCCGTGATTGGAGAAGGTTTTGGGAAATAGCCTAGCTCCCTTCAGATTTTTAACGCCATTCTCCATTCGCTCTTCTCGGCGGCTGCGTAACTCGCTCCGCTCAGACATACTCGCCGCCCGACTCCGTCGGGTTCCCTCGAAGAGCGAATTCCGAAGGCTAAATCTTCAATGGTCGCTGCAACTATTTCCCAAAACCTTTGTCCTGAACATAGCAACCAGTTATCACGGAAATGGAGATGCTTACAGACATAAGGAAATTTTACAAATTCCAGAAATTGAATATTATTTTTTGTTTTACCAGCTTGCTGACTCGTGGCGGTCTGGCCGAGTCGTGCTGGTCTGCCGAGTCGTGGCGAACTGCCGACGCAGGTTAATCTGGCTTTTATTAGGAGCAAATAGTAAGCTTATACATCGATGGATAAAAAATTTAAAAAACTTGCTGACCTTGTGAATATCAGAAGCCAGCTCAAACGTAAGGGCAAAAAGGTCGTTTTTACCAACGGCTGCTTTGACCTTCTCCACAGTGGCCACATTCATCTTTTCAGGGAAGCCAAGAAAAAGGGAGATGTTTTCATCGTGGCTGTCAATGACGATGCTTCAATAAGAAAGATAAAGGGGACATCACGGCCCATCTTTCCTTTGGAAGAGAGGATTGAAATCTTAGGGGCCATCGAGGAAATAGATTATCTAACCTCTTTCTCCGAGGAGATTCCGCAGAAAATCATAGCCCGGCTTCTACCTGATGTTTTAGTCAAAGGAGGAGACTGGAGACCAGAGGAGGTTGTAGGAAAGAAAGAGGTCGAAGAGGCGGGCGGGGAAGTCGTGATCATTCCCTATCTTGAAGGCCGCTCCAGTTCCGATATTGTCAAAAGAATCGTTAGTTTAGCTAAGTCCTAAAAATAGAACGAAAAGAGACTCTCGAAAAAAATAGAAGATAAGAAAAAACGCGAAAGGGAAATGTAGATGGGCAGTTTTACATCTTGCTCAGGATGAATGTTTACAGCCTTCTGCACAATGTGCAACTCTTGGAACCGTAAATCTTGTCATTTGTCACTCCCTTCTTAAATTTTATTTACAATACTAATCCTATCATATTTATAGTATATTTGTCAAGAAACTTTTTTAATTAATAATAATAAGCTCAAGAAAGTAAAAAAAAAAGTAAAAAGGGGACAGGCTACTTTTTGTGTATCATCGTATTAAAGAGGTATAAAAAAGGGGACAGGCCACTTTTTTTGTAT
>CAYUXD010000401.1:0-2178 GCA_964448655.1 uncultured Eubacteriales bacterium | reverse complement strand
AGTGATTTGTTTTATCATATCCGCAATTGTTTATGTTATTTGTGGCTTTTAATTATTAATAATATCTAAAAGGTCTTCTTCAACAGATTTGATAGGATTCTCGATTATCCTGCCTTTTTCTTCATCATCGATAAATATAATGAAGGTTGGAATCTTTATGATGTTTTTCCCTTCGATAAAAGGCTTTCGGGAATCCTTATCCCTGGGAATTCCGATATAGGTTGTTATGATAAGAGGATTATCCACCATATCTATAATCTTGAAATAAGCGCTTACATTTCTTTTAGAATCAGGGCACCAGGTTCCCAGAAAGATTTCTATTTTGATTTCGGATGGAATCGATTGCAGCTTTTCGATCACTTCCTGGTCTGGAACATAAGAAGCAGCTTCTTCCCGCCAGTCAGGAAAATTCTCTAAGATCTCTTCTTCGCTCAGAGGTCCGAGTAATTCTAATTTTCCATATACAGAGATAAAAGGGAGAAGAATGAAGCATAAAAAAGGAATTATTATTTTTTTCATTTGATATTTATTAGGAGAGAGGAGCAATGCTTTTTATATGTTTCCTGTTTCTTCTTCTGTGAAATATTCAGGGATTATCCCCAAGACTTCGACTCCTGCTCCTCTAGCTATGTCCATGAGCTCAATGACTCTGCTGTAAGGGATTTTTGCCTCAGCTCTGATGAATATTGTCTTATCCTGGCGGGGGGCGTAGATAGTTCTTAGTTCATTCTGAACAAGATCAAACTCCATGTATCTTTGGTTAATATCCACTTTCATGTTGTTATGCAACGTCATAACGATAACACCTGCAGGTGCTGATGACTGCTCTGTGGTAGTTTCAGGCAGTTTCACGTCCACTCCCTTTTGCACCATCGGTGTTATAACCATGAAAATAATGAGCAGAACCAATAGGACATCACACAGAGGAACCACATTAGGTTCAGCGCTTGCAGGCATCATAACCTCCTTGTTTCCAGGATTGACTACAGATTAATTTTACGATAGATTTTTTTGCTTTGTCAACGTGTTTATTTGATTTTTTTCTGCTTGACATATATATTTGTATTTGAACAAAGAAAGGAGGAAGCATGAAAGAGTTAAAGGTAGAAGTGGTGGGAGTTAAAGAACGGTGTGGAGCGAAACATAAAGAAGGAGACATCTTTTTCATCAGGGGTGAAGGGACGATTGAAATACCCGAGAGGAAGAAAGTATGTATTTATGCATTGAATAGTCTCTTTCCCTTTTTAACTACCAAGCAGAGGGAAGATGAACTTCCTCATGATGATTGGATTTCTGAGACAGAAACCTTATGCTGTCCTGATCCAAAAGGAGTTGTTTTCAAGGTTACTCCCCTTCCATGAACCCGGAATCTGTTCGGCTGAATATTTAATAGTCTTAGCCGTTAGCTTTAATCACGTTCAGGTTTGATAAGTCAAACCCCTACGTCAGACAAAATCTTTTAAATGTGGGTTTGATGAATCAAACCCCTACAATATGGTTTGATAAATTAAACTCCTGCATCAAACAAAGTCTTTTAAATGTGGGTTTGATGAATCAAACCCCTACATGAATCAAACCCCTACAGTTTTTCTTTATTCGCTATGCTTTTTTGACTTTCCGTTTTTGTGAACAGGATGGATCGGGCATCGTAAACAATGATAGATGCCAGAGCTATGAGGATAAGACTGACGCACCCTAAAAGATATCTTTTTGCCTGAAAAAAGTAATATCCCTGGTAGATAAGAGCGCCGAGAGTGGTAAGCAGCATGAAGATAGCCGGGTAAACTGTAAATTTTTTGGGTCTTTTTGTGGCTACCAAGTAGGAAGAGACAACGATTAATGCCAGGGCTGCTACGAGCTGATTTGAGGCACCAAAGACGGGCCAGATAACTTTATAACCTTCAGTTCCTCCCAGGATCACTGCAAATACAAGAACAACGAGAGATGCTATCCACCTGTTGTTAAGAACAGGCACCTTTTTTCCCAAAAGTTCTGTGGTGATAAACCGGCCGATCCTTGTTCCGGTATCAAGGGTTGTAAGGACAAAAGCATTGAGCATGACCATACCAAAGAAAGAACCTATGACCAGGGTAAGACCGGGAAGAAAAGAGATGAGCCTTCCGTATCCTGTGGCAAATGCCCTGATCGGATCTCCTACTGATGTCATTAGGTACTGAA
>CAYUXD010000400.1:0-2182 GCA_964448655.1 uncultured Eubacteriales bacterium | reverse complement strand
CCTTGCCCGCTCAGCCTCTCTCACGGTTTTTTCACCATACAGCCTTCGCCAGGCAAGGGAATCCGACATAGTCGGGCGGCGAGTATGTCTGAGCGGAGCGAGTTACGCAGCCGCCGAGAAGAGCAAATGGAGAATGGCGTTAAAAATCTGAAGGGAGCCAGGCTAATTCCCAAAACCTTTTCTAACAACGGAAATGGAGATGCTTATGATTTCATTTCCTTTTTTGATTTGCATAGATGAGATTCATGGAATATCATGGTTATATTGACATAGAACGGGTTTGCAGGTATAAAATTATAAGATGAGGATAAAAAAGGCTCTTCTGAACAAATCGGGAGAGAAAAAAATACTCAAAGGAGATTAAATGAAAAAAGTAATCATTTTTTCTTTGGCTTTCCTTATGGTTTTCGCCGCTCTTTCATCCTGCCGGGGCCGAGCAACAGTAGAAGAAGTGACTCCTCCCCCTCCTCCTCCGCCTCCTGAGGTAAAAGAGCAACCTAAGGTTGAAACGGTCGAAAAGATAAAAGAACCTGTTACGGTGAAAGAGCCGGAACTGACGGAAGAAGAAATTTTCATGAGCAAAACTCTTGAAGAAATCAACCTGGAAGCTCCTTTGCAAATGATTCATTTCGATTATGACAAATACTTTATTCGGGACGAGGCTAAACCTGTCCTTGAAGCGAATGCAGATTGGCTCAAGAAATACGATGCTGCAGTAATCCTTATTGAAGGCCATTGCGACGAAAGGGGGACCGAGGAGTACAACCTAGCTCTAGGTGAGAAAAGAGCCAAGAGCACCCTTGATTATCTTGCCTCTCTCGGTATTTCTGCTGACAGAATAAGAACCATTTCTTACGGAAAAAGTCTGCCTCTGGACCCAGGGCATAACGAAATTTCCTGGCAAAAAAACAGAAGAGCTCAGTTCTTAATTATCAGAAAATAGTTATGAGCAAAAGGTTAATCGGGGTATTTCTTATCCTGCTTTTAGCCCTCGCTTCTGCTGGAGCTGATAAGAAGAAAAAAGCCTATGAACTGATCTACGAAGATGTTCAGGTCCTCAGACAACAATTCCTTCAACTTAAGGATAAAATAGAAAAGAATAGCGAGGACATAAATTTCATAAAGAAACAATTAGAGGAACTTCTGAATATAGTGAAGCATCTTCAAACAGAGCAGGCAAGTTTTAAAGAAGATCAGAAAAAAATCCCTACCCAGTATCAAATTGTTCTTGAAAAACTGGAGACGATGACCCTGCAGCTTATAAAATTTTCTGAGGGGCTCACGGAAATAAAGACGGCTTTTCTTCCTTCCCCTGAACAGCAAGAGGAAGATATGGAAGGCAAGCAAAAACAGCCTTCTCCTCCGGAAAAAGCAAAAGATGATAAAAAAGGAGAGGAACGAACCGGGAAGCAGGCAGAAGAAAAAAAAGAGGAACAAACCGGAGAAAAACCTGAAGAGCCACTCTCAACTCATCTGTCTCCCAAAGAAGTCTACAACATGGCTTATTCAGATTATCGAAAGGGAAATTTCGAGCTGGCAATTGATGGCTTCAAGATGTACAGAGAACAATTTCCAGAAAGCCCTCTTGCTGACAATTCTTTATACTGGATTGGCGAATGCTACTTCAGTCAGAAAAAATACGCAGAAGCTATCGAACAATTTAACGAACTTCTTCTTAACTACCCCCGGGGAGACAGGATTCCTGCAGCTTATTTGAAAAAGGGAATCAGCCTTATGGAGCTTGGAAAAAAGGAAGAGTCTCTTATCGTGTTTAAACTATTGATAAGTAAATATCCCCTTGAAGAAGAAACAAAAATAGCTCAGCAAAAAATCAAGGAGTTGTTATCGGAAAATGAGAGATATCAACAGCCTTAATAAGGTTACTCTAATCGGGCGTCTCGGTGTAAAACCTGAATTGAGATACCTTCCCCAGACAGAAAGACCAGTGGCAAAATTCACTCTGGCTACCAATGAGCGTTATTTCAACCCCAGCACAAATGAATCAGACATTCGGACTGAATGGCACCGTATTGTGACCTGGGGCAAATTGGCCGAGTTCTGTGAAAAATACTTGAACCCGGGGAAGCAAATCTACCTGGAAGGAAAATTAAGAACTCGAAGCTGGCAAGACAGAGACGGTAATAAAAGATATACAACCGAAATTGAAGCCCAAAATATCACC
>CAYUXD010000399.1:1626-2197 GCA_964448655.1 uncultured Eubacteriales bacterium | reverse complement strand
ATGTGGGTTTGATAAATCAAACCCCTACAAAAAAAATGTGGGTTTGATAAATCAAGCCCCTACGATAGATCAAGCCCGTACAATTTATTTCACAGGATAAATTATTTCAGAGGATAAAAGAGGAGGTAAAAGATGAAAAAAATGCTGATGCTGTTCTTGAGCTTGCATATATTCATCTCTCTTCCAGCCTTTTCGGAGGCGAAAGGCTATCTTTTCATCATTGGAGGTGGCTCTCGACCCGAAACCATGATGAAAGAATTTGTAAGACTTGCCGATAGATTTAACAGCGGAAAAATCATTATCTTCCCCATGGCGAGTAGCATACCAGAGGAAGTTGGGTCTGAACAGGCGGAGCAGCTCAAAGGGTTTGGAGCACGAGAGGTCGAGTATCATATACTGACCAGAGAGCAAGCTCTGAAGGTGGAAAATACTGGAATTCTCGATGACGTCGGTGGTGTTTTCTTTTCGGGTGGGGTGCAATCCCGCCTTATGGATATCCTTATCGATACGCCAATTCACAGAAAGCTTCTGGAAATCTATGAGAAGGGAGCTGTCATCGGGGGAACAAGTG
>CAYUXD010000399.1:0-1616 GCA_964448655.1 uncultured Eubacteriales bacterium | reverse complement strand
CACAACGCGCTAACAAGTGCTCGAGCGGCAGTGATGAGCGAGATCATGATTACCGGCGATGAAAAAAGAGAAGTTGAGGAAGGTCATGAATTCGAAACTATCCAGGCCAATAATATTGTTATTGTACCAGGCTTTGGGTTTATAAAAACAGCAATCATTGACCAGCATTTTGTCAGGAGAAAAAGGCACAACCGCCTCATCAGCCTTGTGGCTGAAAATCCGAAGCTTCTGGGTATTGGGATTGATGAATCGACAGCTATTATTTTTACACCTGATGAAATCTTTGAAGTCGATGGAGAGGGAAATGTTATTGTTTACGACGCTGCTCAAGCACAAATTCGAATTTCGCCATCTCTGTCTATCAGTGGGTCTGACATAGTTATGCATATCTTAAGCTCCGGAGATAGATTTAGTTTAAAGACTAAAGAGGTAATGAGATAATGAATTTAAAGAAAGTAAAACTGCCCCATACTCTTGTCCTCATTTATATTATGGTGGTTTTGACCGTTATCGCCACCTGGATTGTACCAGGAGGAGAGTACGAAAGAGCAGAAAAGGATGGACGATCCATACCCTTAGCAGATTCTTTCAAATTTGGCGAGCGTCAGCCGCAAGGGGTTGGAGCACTTTTTATTTCTCCCATTAAAGGATTTATCGAGGCATCATCCATAATTGTTTTTATCTTTGTTGTAGGCGGGGCCTTTGCTGTCATCCAAAAAACTGGTGCTGTTACTGCCTTTATCCATAATCTCGCTTTAAAATTTGGCGAGAGCAAAGCCTTGCGGGCACTGCTTATTCCTATAACGATGATTATTTTTTCCCTGGGAGGGTCGATTTTCGGTATGTGCGAGGAGACTATGCCTTTTGTGCTTATCTTTGTTCCCCTTGCCCTCTCTCTCGGCTATGACACGATTGTGGGAGTTTCTATACCTTTTGTAGGGGCGGCTGCCGGTTTTGCGGGAGCTTTCTTTAATCCTTTTACAGTGGGTATTGCTCAAGGAATTGCAGGATTACCTCTTTATTCAGGAATCGGCTATCGAATTGTCATCTGGGTTGTAGGAACAACAATCGCCATAATAATCGTTATGCGCTATGCTTCCAGGATATTAAAAGATCCAAAAATCAGCCCTACATATAAAGAAGATTTGGAGCGAAGAAAAAGCCTTGAACTTGACATGGCTCATCAGGAGAAAGTCGTACTTCTCAAGTGCCATAAGCGGGTTCTTTTTCTCTTCCTTTTGGGCATAGCTCTTATGGTGTTTGGAATCCTCCGGTACAAATGGTATATCAATGAGATAGCCGGTCTTTTCCTTGCTTTAGGAATCCTTTCTGGAATTCTTGGGAGGCTAAGTTCTGAAGAATTAGCCAAATCCTTTGTCAGCGGAGCAAAGGATATGATCAATGCTGCCTTGATCATAGGCTGCGCCCGAGCTATTCTTGTTGTTGCTATGGATGGAAAGATCCTTGATACAATACTTTATTATATGGCCAAGAGCATATCGAGTTTCCATCCTATCATTTCTTCGCAGATGATGTTTGTCTGCCAGTGCATTATCAATTTCTTTGTTCATTCAGGAACAGCTCAGGCTGCTCTGACCATGCCGATCATGGCTCCC
>CAYUXD010000398.1:0-2215 GCA_964448655.1 uncultured Eubacteriales bacterium | reverse complement strand
CAATCGCTATGGCTGGCTCGATTGGCGCTGCTATCATCGTTGTTAGGCTTCCCCAGGTTGGAGGATTCGGCGCGTTGTTGACAAATGAGGCCGTAGTTTCAAAATTGAATCTTCTTCCTGACTTTTCTAACACAGAAGCTTTATTAGCACTCCTCGTTCTTCCCCTGGCAGTGCAGTGGTGGAGCGTCTGGTATCAAGGAGCAGAGCCGGGAGGCGGGGGCTACATTGCGCAACGTATGCTGTCTGCAAAATCAGAGAAACATGCAGTAGGTGCGACTCTACTTTTTAACGCAGCCCATTATGCCCTCCGTCCCTGGCCCTGGATCATTGTGGCCTTGTGCTCCCTCCTGGTCTTTCCCACTCTTGAATCCCTGCGGGCTGCATTTCCGCATGTTGATCCGGGTGTGTTGAGACATGACCTTGCCTATCCTGCCATGCTGACCTTTCTCCCCCACGGTCTTCTGGGACTTGTTGTCGCCTCTCTGATCGCAGCTTTTATGTCCACAATCTCTACTCATTTGAACTGGGGATCTTCTTATGTCGTCAACGATTTTTATAAACGCTTCATCAACCCGGAAGCGAGTGAAAAAAGGCAGGTTCTCGTCGGGCGCATATCCACTGTCGGCTTGATGATTCTGGCCGCTCTTATAGCCTTAGTGTTAAGTAACGCCCTGCAGGCCTTTCATATTTTGCTTCAAATCGGAGCTGGGACAGGATTGCTTTTTATCCTGCGCTGGTTTTGGTGGCGCATTAATCCCTACAGCGAAATTACTGCCATGGTTGTTTCGTTTGTCGTAGCCATCTATTTACAGCTGATTCACGCCAGGACAGGTTTACCTGAAATTTCCACTTCAGTTCGGCTGGCCGTGGGTGTTGGCATCACCACAATCTGCTGGATTACAGTAACTCTCCTGACCAAACCAACGGAATCAAAGACATTACGCTCTTTCTACCGCTTAATCCAACCCGGTGGACCCGGCTGGAAAAGAGTGATTGATAAGGCAAAAGAGGATGGTGAGCTCCTTGAAGCAGCTAAGCAGGGCTGGGATGTTCCTACAGGCATATTGTGTATGGTTCTGGGGTGCTTTGCCGTGTATAGCGCGCTTTTCGCCACAGGATACTGGATTTACGGCAGACACACCATAGCCAGTATTCTGACTGTAATAGCGGTTGTCTCAACTTACGTTTTGACCAAAACATGGAAAAGACTGAGGCTCGCTTCCTGACAAAATTATGTAAGTATATCTCAGGCGGTCACAATTTGGTCACAATTTAAGTATGTCGTGAAATATTACATTTCGCGACATTCTTGTAGATAATGCAGGATGAGAGTCAAGGAACTCACATAGGGAAAGATCCTTTCCGACACCGATGGTTGTCAAAATATTCCTTCTGTCGTCAACATCTGATTACATCCCAGCTAAAACAGTTTAACCTATGGCTGAAGCATCCCAGGTGTATCTGGTCTTCGGAACTCTTTTGAGTTCCTTGGCCTGTTTCGTGATACATCTCTGCTGCCATGGCAGGGATCTACAGGCAGCGTCATCCGGAACACACTGGTTTTTATCGGGTTTTTTTTATTATTTCGAGCGGTTTCTTCGAGAATATGACGATCTGTTCGAGAAGGAGTATGGGTATTTCCGTCCTGTAATCCAGGATGCTGTCAAGAAGTATCTGGACTACAGCAATCCGATGTGCGGGAGTACCCGTATCCGGTGTTCCGACTGTGGAGAAGAGCTGCTCCCAATGTTTTCCTGCAAGACACGCAGATTCTGTCCCTCCTGCCATGCCAAACGCCGAGAGGAATGGGGAGTAATTCTGAGGGCCTCTTTGGGTGTTTTTTTCAATTCGAGGGCCGAGTCTATCATGATCCAATTGGTTTGGAGGTTTTCGCAAAATTGCGATGATTTTTGAGCCGTTGATTTCGTCGTTTTAAGTGTGATAATCTTATTTAAGTTGATAAGTGGGTGGAAAATGGGGAAAATCGTGAGGGATTTGTGCCAAGGTAAAAAAGGAAACTCCTATATTTTTCAGTATTATATGAATGTAGGTGTTTTTGAAGCGCTTAAGGGTAAAAGAAGGCAAAAATGAATAAAACGTTCAGATCAACAACTAAGGTTAAGCCAATGTCAAAATTATTTAATAGGTACATCCAATACAAAAAAAAGCCAGTCCATGGTTGATGATATTTTTTGTTCTAAGAAAATATTCAAAA
>CAYUXD010000397.1:0-2226 GCA_964448655.1 uncultured Eubacteriales bacterium | reverse complement strand
CTCTTATGAATTCATCCATAAACTCACAAGCTACGGCATTAGCTGGGGATCTTTCAATTTTGTCACCTATATCCTATTGGAGACGAATCGTGATATTCAAGAAATAGGTAAAAATATCACAGCCGTGGCCGCGAAAAATAACTGCCCTCAGGTCAAAGACGGAGTGGAATTCCGCCTCCAGCCCCTTTCCGCAATCCATCTTGACAACCGCGGCGCATTTCGGAACTACGCAGACGTCGGAGACAGAAAATACGTTTATGTTTTTTCCATCATCGCTTTTTTCGTTCTGTTTATAGCTTGTGTCAACTTCATGAATCTTTCGACAGCTCGCTCGATAACGCGGGCAAAGGAAGTCGGGATACGCAAAACCGCCGGCGCCAGCCGCAGGCAGCTTATCTTGCAGTTTTTCGGAGAATCCCTTTTTCTGACATCGATGGCCTGTATCTTTGCCTTGATCCTGGTCAGTGTTCTACTCCCTGCGTTCAACCTGATCACGGGCAAACTGCTAAAGCTGAACTTTTTCGATATCCAACTGGTGCTCGGGCTCATCATTATTGTGTTTTTAACAGCCTTGACTGCAGGAATCTATCCGGCGATCTACCTCTCTTCATTCAAACCCGTTAAAGTTTTGAAGGGAGTGTTTAGATCGGAAGGGAAAGGCCAGACATTCCGGCGGGTTCTTGTGGTCACCCAGTTTTCCCTTTCCATTGCCCTTCTCATTGGGACATCGGTCGCCTACAATCAACTCCGTTTTATGAGACATTCAAAACTAGGATTCAACACAGAAAATATCGTTTATGTTCCTGTAAAGGAAAATATCGGAAAAAGATATAATGCTTTTAAAGCCGAACTTCTGAACGATTCGAATATCCTATCCGTAGCCGCTCAATACTATCTATTTGCAGAGGAGTCCTTCCGGAGCACAGACTACGATTGGGAGGGAAAAGAGAAAGGGCAGCAAGCCGATATAATTCTCAATCTTGCGGATTACGACTTTATTCCGATGTTAGACCTGGAATTGGTGGAAGGAAGAAACTTTTCCAAGGAATACTCTACAGATGCCACCCAGGCTTATATATTGAACGAAGAGGCTATAAAGGAAATGAGGATGCAAGATCCCGTGGGCAAACAATTTTCCTACGGTAATAGGAAAGGAACGATCATTGGGGTGTTGAAGAACGCGCATTTCCGGTCTCTCCATATGAAGATAGAACCTCACGTTTTCTTTTTTCTGGACGATGTGTCAGAAGCCACCCAATATGGTGTTGTTCTCATTAAAATCAACGGTAATAAAACAGAAGAAGCTCTAGATAGAATCCAGGGAGTCTGGAAAAAGTTCAATCCTTTTTATCCGTTTGAATACCATTTTCTCGATCAGAAGTACGATAGCCTATACAGAAAAGAACAAAAGATAGGAACGATTTTGAATGCTTTCACGATGTTTGCCATCATCATTTCTTGCCTCGGCCTTTTCGGCCTGGCCTCATTCCTGACCGAGCAACGAACCAGAGAGATAGGGATCCGAAAAGTACTAGGAGCTTCAGAATCCAGCATTGTTTTTCTGCTTTCCAAGCAGTTCACAAAATGGGTGCTGATCTCAAACGTTTTTGCCTGGCCGGCCGCATACTTCATCATGAACGAATGGCTGAAGAGTTTTGCCTACAGGATAAACATCAGTATATGGGCATTTGTGCTCTCCGGAATGCTGGGAGTGTGCATCGCCCTGGTCACGGTCAGTTATCAGGCCTTCAGGGCGGCGTGGGCCAATCCTGTGGATTCACTACGGTATGAATAGAAACTAACCTAATCTTATAAGCCATTATTCAATGAGAATGTGGATTTATATATAAGAAAAAATCGCATAAGAAAATATTGCCGCACTTATGACTTATCAAAGCAAGGAGTATCAGAAAATTATGATTAGGTGGAAAAAATCATGAAAATCAATTTCAGTTGACTTCAAGTTCTTTCTTGGATATAGACTTTAGAGAGATCGATAGATTAAAATCAAGAAGATATGGAGGAAATATGTTAAATTATTTTCGATATTTTTTTCTCTATTCCTTAATAATATGCTTTTTCTTCTTTTCTGGAAGTATTAAAAATCAAGCTTTTGAGATGCAATACAAATCAGAAAATGCAAAATCAGATTTTTTTCAACTTGATGCCAAATCTGCTTCTCACTATGCCAAGCTTGCCATGAAGTGTATAAAGAAAGACTTTCCT
>CAYUXD010000396.1:0-2226 GCA_964448655.1 uncultured Eubacteriales bacterium | reverse complement strand
GCGTTTCCACAGTGTTTGTCGTTTTAATGATGATCTTTTACGAGAGATCTTTACCCGGGAGGTATTCTCTCTGCTTCTTCATAAGCAGCTAATCAACCTTACACTTATACAGAAAGTATTGCGCTGGAGACATACCGGCTTCCATGTCCACAGCAAAGTCAGAGCCACAAGTAAGCAGGAGGCGGAAAGAGTCGGCAAATACATGATAAGACCGATCCTATCTCTAAAGCGGCTCTCTATTGATAAGGCTAAAGGTAAAGTTTGCTATCAATATGGCAAAGACAGCTCAGAGCTTGAGCAGATGGATTATCTGGAGTTTATTGCCAGAGTGACCTCCCATATTCCCGATAAGGGTCAGGTGATGATTCGTCACTACGGCCTTTATGCCAATGCCCACAGGGGAAAGATAAACAAGGCAGGAGTCTTGCTCTCCCATCCACCGATCATTGAGGAAGAAGAGAGATTTGTTCCATCAAAGGGCTGGGCCGAGATGATAAGAAAAGTCTTTGAAGTTCCTATCCTGTTTACATCGCGCCCGTTCTTCAGGCCATCGATAACTCTAACCATGAAAGAGTTCTTTGCGGAATACAATATCTCCAAGAGGGAAGAAGAAGTGATTCAACAAATGTGTGAAGGAAAAACAAATAAAAAAATCAGTGAAGCGTTGTTTATCTCACTCCAGACGGTTAAAGACCATATCTACCGCATCTACCAGAAGACCGATGTCAAAAACCGTGTCCAGCTGATCAACCTTATCCAGGGCTATAAAAACGAATAGAGGCCCCGGAGGTTCTCAGGTTAGTATTTCTGTTTTCGGACTCTTTGCGCTGTCGGACGGAAATCCCTGGTCAAATCATAGATCATTTGCTCGATGATGAGCATGAAAGCCTCATCCTTATCCTGCATGCTAAAATGAGGAATTCTACCTTCCATAAGGCCAACATTGGCTAAAGATCCCTTGCGATAAACCGAATCCGTCCACATGGTCGCCCCGGATTCCGTGGAGTAAAGCCGGGCTGTCATTGACATATTAAAGCTTGCCCGAACGCTCATGCTCTTGATCAATGCTCCAATTCTCACTTGAGGCTTGACGTCAGAAACAGAAATCTTGCCATAAAAAAACGAAGTGACATTAAAATGTTCGCCGATTGCCTGCATGGCGCTCCGGTCGAGAGTCGAAATACCCACCTCATTTAAGACTTCATCAATCTTGCCCAGTTCAATGATCTGAACCCCTCCCTGATGCTGGGTAATGGCCTGCAAGAACCGCTGCGTTGCCATTTCATCGAGCTCTCCTTTGGCATTCTCGACTGAAAAGGAAATCAACCCAATGGTCGGATGAGCTGTTAAATCAATCCTGGGCGGCACCATGACAACGACACTCCGAGAACAGCTGATAAGCATAAACAACGTTAAAACCAATAAAAACTTTTTGGTCATGATTATCACTCCTCCTGCCTCTTAATTTATAAAAAAAGGGCCTGTCATTCAATGTTTTTTTCAGTCACTCCCTTCTTATTAGTCGTTCCTGGGAATACAGAAATAGAAAAAAGGGGCCTGGCCCCTTAGTCATGGGGGAAACATCTGACCTAATGGGGAAATGCAGCGATGGTTCCTCTCCATCCGAAGCCCATGGTGGAGGGTGGGAGGGTCTTGGCTAGAATGGAGGGAAATCGTCGCTGTAAAATATCACACCTTCATAATTTACTGTTACAAACAGAAAAAGGGGCTTGGCCCCTTTTCCGCTCTTTTTCATTTCAGCATCGGGATTTTGATGCCTTTCTCTTTGGCGCACTGGACAGCCTCCTCATACCCTGCATCCGCATGGCGGGCCACACCCAGACCCGGGTCGACAGTGAGAACCCGACGCAATCGTTTTTCCGTGGAGTCCTGTCCATCAGCCACAATGACCATCCCGGCGTGGATCGCCAGACCGATGCCCACTAGAAGGGGCGGATGTCAAAAAATTTCTAAGTCATATCGCTCTCAATGATCGAGTATCGGCCTCCACACAAAACCAGGCCTTTAACGCTTTATTGTATCTTTTCCGGAATATCCTGCAGAAAAACCTGAGCGATCTGGCTGATACTGTCAGAGCACGGCAGAAGAGAAGACTGCCGGTTGTCTTGACTCGCATGGTTTTATGTCATCATGTCCAACCCAGCACTCTTCAAAGAATAGTCAAAGAAGCCATTAGAAAATCGGAGATTTCAAAACCTTCAAGCT
>CAYUXD010000395.1:0-2234 GCA_964448655.1 uncultured Eubacteriales bacterium | reverse complement strand
GCATTCAGGTGTTAACAAGAAGTTAATAATGAATAAAAAGAAAATATTTAAGATATTAACTTCAATAGTAATTATTCTGACACTTTCAAGTTCATACTATCTTTTTCCTCAAGTTAAATGGGATTATGACAGTGAGGAGGAAAAACAAAGACCGGGCTGGGAAGATCCAAAAATAAGCAAAGTTAAAGTTGCACTAAAAAAGGCATTAGATGCATACCAGAAAAAGAAACTCAATCTACCGAAATGTGTAAGAGATTCATTTGATTTAATGTTAAGTTACCCACCAGCAAGAGGAGAAAATATAGTATTTATAATTAAGCAACACTCATCTCCCAAAAGCACAAAAACTGTGAAAGTACTGGCTGAAAAAATTGATAAAGAGTATTGGCGTCTTGCTGATTTAAAGGATGAGAGAAAATGGAATTATCAAACTACCTCAGGGAAAATAGATATCTTTCCCGAAGCATTTACAACGGATGTTCCATTAGAGGGGACGATCTTTCATGAACTGATGCATATGGCCTGTTTTGAGGGTGAGAAATATGGTGAGAAATTAGCTTATGGTTGTACGCCTTTAATAATTGAAGGGGAGACTGGAAATACAGGTGATTGCAGTGAAGAGAACTGCAAGAGAGAGAAAAAAGAGAAGGATAGAGAAGATGGTGAAAGGAGAGAGCCGCATCCTGCTGGAGAGAGACCGGATGATAATGAAAGTGTTGCCTCTCCAATATATTCTGATACGCCTATAACCTTTTCTTTTTTGTCAAATGCATTAGTGTTGTTAAATGGATTTTACGCTGAATGTGAGAAGTTACTTGAAAGCTATTCCATATTGACAAATCTCTTTGAGCTTCCTGAATCTCCTGAGGCGTTAAGAGATGTATCTGATGTGATGGTGATTCCTACTGGCGGGCTCTATGGCATGGAGAACTCAGAGATCTTCAAGGCCGTGCTTGAGGAGTATGTCAGAAGTGGGGGAATAATCATTGTTTTTACCCAGCAACATGGGTATGAATTCTCCGTTCTGCCGACACCTGATGGAGAGCCAATCATAGCTTATGGGTGGAGAGAGGACCAGAGCTGCAGCTCTAACTCAATGTATGTAGACACCTGGCATCCTGCCCTTTCCTCAACAACAAGAACATTGATTAGTAATCCGGTTGACGGCTATTTTTCTGGCTATCCATCCGATTCCACCGTTATTTTAAGAAGAAGGGTCAATGGGATGCCGGCCATGCTTGCCTATCCTTATGGAGAAGGCTGGGTCGTTGCTACTTCTTTGTTTACAGACTGGGTAGCATTTTTTCAAGATAAGAAAATTATCAGAAATTTGATAACCTGGGCAAAGAATCCAGATTTAGAGATTCAGGAGTATGATTTAAGGGATAATCCAAATCCAGAGGTCGTTCTGAATCTTGAGATAAAGAATATATCCGATGAATCAGCATCAAAAGCTAAGATTTTATGGCTCGATCCTGACAGAAATGTTTATTTTGAGGAAGAAGAACTAGTCTCTGTCCCTGATGCGGGGAATAACTATTCCTAAGAATTGTATATTTAGTGAGATATATATTTTCTTGAGGCTGAGGTTAATGCTAAATAAGATTGAGAATAAATTAGTGCTATGAGCGTCATAAGTATATAAGTATAAATTGTTTCGTATTGTTATGGAGCAAATTTCCTCTTGACTAATTGAAAATAATAATTAAAAATATATGCACAAACGTTCCGAAATTAAACGGGGGATAAAAAATGGTAAGAAAAAATGGGGCAGGAGGACAAATCACCTCTAATTCAAAGATTAGCTGGAGACTATCATATTCACGTACTCAATTATGTCACTCTCCCAAAAATTACAAAAACATCAAAGAATTTTTTTATTTCAGGAAATAAGAAAAAAAGGGTGAAATATGCAAAATAAAAAAGATTTTCTGGTTTTATTAGCATTAATTTTGATGATTGTGACAATAAATCTATTCGTTCCTAAGAACCTTGAGGCGACGATTTATGGTTCGATATCTGGAGAGATTATTGCTGAGGATACTGGAGAGGGGCTTGAAGATGTAGAAGTTGTGCTTTGTAAAAGTGGTACATCTGGCGATTTTTTTCTCTTAGATAAAAGGCACACAGATAAAAGTGGAAAAGCCTATTTTGATATGCTTAAGGAGGGTCAATACATTTTACTTTTCATAACAGCTCCTAATTCTGGATATTATGCTGATTCAGGCGCGGAA
>CAYUXD010000394.1:0-2243 GCA_964448655.1 uncultured Eubacteriales bacterium | reverse complement strand
TGAATTTCACCATACCTATTCTGGGTATGACTATACTTTTTTTTGTCAGGATTAAAAAAAGAACAGGTATCAGGTAAAGCGGCATAAAATAATAACGCAGGTCATCAAAAATATGGCAAATCGATGAAACCACTAGAACCAGCCCAATGGCGATTTCAATAAGGCCGTTTCTGAATGATGCTTTCCAGCTGTTCTTTTCCAGCTTCCGTAAACTGAAAGTTTGATCCATAATTCACCTCATTTAACACTAAAAATTTTTTATATTTAAGTCTGCATTACAAACTAGTCTCTATTATTATCTACATGGCGATATATTTTGTCAAGTTTTTTTCAACTAAGTTTAAACAGACTGAAGAAGTTTTTGTGCTCATTGGAGTTTCTGCTGGATCTGGCTCAGGAGTATGGAGCAGACAAAGACCGTTTTGAAAAAGAGTCCTCGTTTTGCCTTCTTTGTGGTCTCTGTGTGAGATACTGTGCTGAGGTCAAGAAGAAAAATGCTGTCGGATTTGTGGCCTGCGGAGCCAGACGGGAAATAAGGTTCATTCCGGAAATAGCCGCAGAGGAGTGCCTTAACTGCAAGGAATGTTTCGAGTTCTGCCCGACATCTTATCTCCAGGCAGCCTTCGTTCTAACCGAATCTCTTGCGTTTTCTACAGATTCTTCCCCAACTGCGTTAAAGAAATAAGTGAATGTGCCATCACGGGCGGCAACGGCCACTTTAAACTCACCTTTGAGGCCTAACCGCCCACCTCCTCCTCAAATTGTCCAGCAGGAACTCCTGATGATAGCCAAGAATAAGGAGAAGTCGTTGACCTTGCCACTTTGGATGTGATACTTTTATTTTCAAGAGGTTCAAGCGTGGAAACCGGAAAAAATTGGTGAAGTTTTCTGATTGGATTGACGACGGACAGAAAAGAATCGGGAAAGAAAAATAGCGTTTGAGGAGGGTCAGGCATGAAAACCTTCATTAAACTTTTTGCCGCAGGAATGGTCATCACGATGCTGATGGCGCAAGAAACACGGCCCATCCGGGATGATGTCGGCTTCTGCTGGAATCCCAAAAGCATGCAGAAGCTCGTGGATTATCTTGAAAGCCAAGAAAAAGAGAGCTTCAAGAGTGAAGGGCTAGTTGCCGCCATTTCTCCCCATGACGATTATCTTTATGCCGGACGCGTCTATTACCCGCTCTTTAAGATCCTGAAGGCCAAAGAAGTGGTCATCTTCGGCGTCACCCATGGTGTTGTGAGAAAGGAGATCAAAGATCCGCAGAACATCCTGATCCTGGACGCATTCAAATACTGGCCTGGATTGAAAACGCCCATCGCTGTGTCCGGGCTGAGGGAATATCTCAAAGAGCGGCTCGACAAGGCGCTTTTCATCACCAGCGACAAAGCCCACGAGCTCGAGCATTCCATCGAAGCGCTGCTGCCTTTCCTTCAATACTTCAATCCCGAGGTCAAGATCACGCCAGTCATGGTTACGCCCATGCCTTTCACCAAGATGGAGGAAATCTCCACGAAGCTGGCCGAACTAATCGCGAGCTATATGAAGAAGAAAGGGCTTCTGGCCGGGAAGAACATCTTCTTTCTTATCTCGTCTGACGGCAACCATTACGGAAAGGACTTCAACAATTCGCCCTTCGGAGAAGGCGAAAAAGCCTGGACTGAGGCACTCCAACTCGACCAGCGCCTGATCCGCTCTTACCTCACGGGCGTTCTGGACAGCGGCAAGATCGAAGGCCTGACCAAGGAGCTATGGGGCCAGACCTACCTCGAATACCGCGATACCTATTGGTGCGGAAAATACTCAATCCCTTTTGGTCTCTTGACCGCTGAGAAAATCATAGGCCGCACCATGAATAAAAGGATAAACGGCAAACTCTTCCGCTTCTCAGACACCTATAGCGAAGGTGTGCTTCCCCTTAAGAAAACGGGCATGGGAACGACGGCCCCCTTTTCGCTCAGACACTGGGTCAGCTTTTTCTCCATAGGATATTACGCCGAATAGAATACCTTTGGAAGAGGAATGAAAAATATTGTGTTCTGGATTGCTTCGGTTAACCTAAAAACTTCGCAATTGTCCAGAGAGCGATCGATCCGAGGATTGTGCCAGCATAGGACCAGCGCGGACGCCGGTCAAAAAGAATGCCTCCATTTTTGCCAACAAAAAATCCCAAAGGTACTAGGAATGCTGCTATAACGGCGATAATGCTCCCACTGATAAAAATGTGGTGGGAAACCTTT
>CAYUXD010000393.1:0-2272 GCA_964448655.1 uncultured Eubacteriales bacterium | reverse complement strand
GGGAAGAAGATGCTGGGCATGCTCGATTCGCCACCGCCTGTCTCTCTCTCCATTCTGAACAATCACTCTTTCAAAAATGTCAAGGAGAATGTTACTTGCCCTGTCTCCGATAGCATGGACAGCCACTTGAAGACCAGCCTTATCAGCCTGCATAATTCTCTTTTCCATTATTCCCTCAGGAAACATTTGAGAGTGGAGCAGGCCTTTTTTTTGAGGATTGTCTGTATAGGGCTCAAAAAAAAGAGCGGTCGACGAACCTAATGACCCATCAACAAATCCCTTTAATCCGCCGATCTTTAATAAATTATTGCCAAAAGGAGTCTTTAATTTAAGTCGCGCATAAATTTCAACCTCGGTTATGGGAATATACACATAAAGGCGAGCTGTCAGTTTATTCAGCCTTAAAAGCTCTTGGTAAACCTCAAAATTTTTGGCATAAGCCATATCGTGGACAGAAGTTACGCCAACTTCAGCAGCGCGCTTTAAAGCGACCTCAGCAGCCTTCAGCTTTTCCTTGAAAGAAGGTTCTGGAATATGCTTCGTTACAAGATTTATAGCCGCATCTTTCAA
Organism: uncultured Eubacteriales bacterium; assembly: GCA_964448655.1. Lineage (GTDB taxonomy): Bacteria > Acidobacteriota > Aminicenantia > Aminicenantales > Aminicenantaceae > SOIV01. The sequence continues at coordinate 1,702 of CAYUXD010000393.1, read as the reverse complement.
AATCCCTGTCGGCTCTCCCGTCTTGGAGTCTTTGAGGATTTCTCCTCCCGCAGGAGAAGGAGTATCTTTCGTGATCCCAGCGAGTTTCAAGGCCAGGCTGTTTACAAGAACCATATGACCATCATGGCGGTTCACGCAAACAGGATTGTGGAGAGTGGCAGGATCAATCCATTCTTTCCTCGGCAGCTCAGGTGGATCAAAAGACTGGTGGTCCCAGTCACCGTTGAGAATCCAGGCTCCCTTGCCGATTTCATTAGCTCTATCAGCGATTCTGGTAATGAATTCTTCCCGACTCTCCGCATCTCTTAAACGAGTGCTCAAAAGAGAAAAACCACCATCAAGGAAATGAGTGTGGCTATCTATGAAACCAGGAAGGACAAAATCTCCTTTCAAATCGATGACCTGTGTGCTGTCTCCGATCATTCCTTTTATTTCTTGGGAAGTGCCCGTATCAAGAATTTTATCTCCTTTTATGGCAACTGCTTCCGCCCAAGGTTGGTCGGGGGTGACTGTCCAGACAGCGGCGTTGAGAAGAACAAGGTCAGCTATTTCTCTCTTAGGGTTTGTCTGCCAGGCAAGAGCTAAGGAAAAAAACAATACAAAAATAATGAGGAATCCTTTCATTCATGCCTCCAACATGTCATTTCCAAAATTACAGCGAATCGTTCCTTCAACTCAGTTTATAAAGTTATTTTTTTAAAATCCTCCGGAATGACCAGCCTCCCCTTGTAATTCTTTCTTATCTCATCCTCGATTTCAGAAATTGGAAATTCTAATTCACCAAAAAAATGACAGGGAATAAGACATTTGACCTTTGCCTGTTGGCAAAGCTTCCCCAGTTCAAGCGAATTAGTATGCATGGTCTGAAGGGAAGGATATTTTTTAAAAAAGCGAGAGGGGGCGCTGCAGTCATGAATGAGATAATCTATCCCTGAAGCCTCTTTAAAAAGCAAAGGATTGAGCGGTGTGTCTCCTGAATAAAGCAATTCTTTCTTTTCATCCTCGAAGCGAAAACGATAGGCCAACGATGAAGAACTATGGGGTACCTTGAAGGGAACACATTGCAGTGATTCTTTCAATTTGAAGTTCTCTCCAGGATTAAGGGAGACAAACTCAATCCTTGCCTTTATTTCCTCATCCCGCAAGTGATACAAATCAAGCAGATCCTGGCAGAATTGAACAGCTTCTTTAGAGCCAAAAAGTCGGATAAGGCATTTATCCAGCATCAGGCTGTGGACAAAAGAAGGTAAACCATAAATATGGTCAGGATGAATATGTGTCACCAATATCGAAGTTACCTTGCGGGGATCATAGTTAAACTTCTTTATCTTCTGGATAACAGTCCCCGAACAATCGACTAAAATCAAGGTCTCATCATTGTCAATGAGAAAGGACATGTTATCCCTCTCTTTGGTTGCAACGGCTCCTCCTGTCCCTAAAAAGGATATCTCAGTCATTTTCTCTCTCTTAAAGATGATACTCCTTTATAAAAAAAAATACCTTTAAAATCAACTCCTCCCCTGTTTATGGCAAGCATTTCTTTTTCCGTGATGGAATGCAAAATCATCGACCATGCTGGGTGTTTCGAAAACACTCCTGAAAAAAGGGTGGAAAAAGGAAACCGTTGTACTTGCTCAATAATTCGGTAACGCTTTCATAGGGTTATTGCGAGCGGAGCGAAGCAATCTCATAGAGCGAGATG
>CAYUXD010000392.1:0-2278 GCA_964448655.1 uncultured Eubacteriales bacterium | reverse complement strand
TCCCGCAATATGAGCTCTGGCGGGATAGCCCAGGTAGCGAATGAAATCAGCAACTATAATAGATATTTTTGCCGCTTCAACATATTTCTTCCCAGTTTCGACAATAACAGGTTCTTTAGGAGCAGCTGAAACCATCCCTAAATCCATCTCTAAAGCAAAGGCTATGGCATATTTGTGTTCAAGCTTTATTTCCTCACCATAATGTTCTGGCCCTCTCCCTACATGGGAGTAAGCATAAGCTTGATTTAAAAGACAGATACCGCAGAGATCAGAGCCTAAATATTTTATAATTTCCTTTATTATTCGAGTATTTTCAGAAGGTGACAATTGAGACTTTTCTCTACTTTCTCTTCCAGTTACCTGAGTTAATTGATGTTCAAGAAAGTCAAACTCTGCAGCAGCCAGAGAGAGAAGAAGCGGATTTTTTTTCAGATAAGGGGGAGAGAGGATATCGGGAATCCTTCTTATCTCATCATCTATCTTTTTGTATTCAGGCCTTCTCACATAATACTCTTCATAAGTCTCAGTCCCTTCCTTGTATTCAAAACGAGCAAAGATAACATCTCTTTCATCAACTTTTTTCTGTTTTCCCACAATTTCTGTTGATTTTCTTTTTAAGGGAGAAAAGAGCAGGATCGCCAGGTCCAGGATTAGTAAAATGAAGGCGGCACCAAACAGCCAATTTTTTAGGGGGGATTCAACGAGGAAAAAAATGAGGCTTATTATAATTAAAAGAAAAAAGATAATACTGCTGCGCCAGAGCGCTCTCTTTTCTCTCTCCAGAAGACTGTAAAGAGAAAACAGAAAGAAAAAACAGATAAAGATGATTAATGAAAATCCGCCAGCGATAATGATGATATTCATAGCCTAGAAAGTAATAAACTCCTCCTTCCTTGTCAATCCTTTCCATCCTGTCTTAAGCACATCATTTTCCATGATGAGGAAGCAATCTGTTATAACGCACGAGTATTTGGGGATGGATGAAGCGACCATTTATACCCTCGCCTTTCTATCTTTTCTTGCATATAATGAAAAAAATGAAAAAGGCAAAAGTCTCAATAGTAAAAGTTGCGGATTATAATAATGAAGAGATTTATACTGCCTTGAAGAGGAACCTGTCTCTTCTAGGCGGTTTAGAGAATATCATTAAGCCTCGAAGCAAAGTCTTTGTTAAAATAAACCATCTCTCCCCTCCTTCATCTCCAGATGATGCTATTGTTACTCATCCTTCCTTTACTAGAGAAGTTCTGCGCCTTTTGTTAGAACTTAATCTTAAAATAACAGTCGGGGATGACATTCAATCAAAGGAGAGAGATGGCTTCCTCCTCTCCGGTTACCGTAAGGTCTGCAATGATCTGGGTGTCCGCCTTGTTAACTTGAAGCAAGCAGGATTTAGAGAAGTCAGCTGCAACGGGCAAATTTTAAAAAAGGTCCTTATTTCTCCTTTGCTACATGAAGCAGATTATATCTTGAATCTCCCCAAATTAAAGACCCATTCTCTTACTGTGTTCACAGGGGCAGTGAAAAACATGTTCGGCATAATTCCTTACGGACTTCGTCTCGATTATCATCGCCTGTATAAACAGAGCGATGTGTTCAGCCAGATGCTCGTGGATATCTTTTCCTGTGCTCCACCGCACCTGACAATCATGGATGCGATTGTCGCCATGGAAGGCGAGGGTCCATCTGGAGGAAGCCCTAAAAGAGTTGGCCTCATCCTTGCCTCCCAAGATAGCGTGGCTGTGGATGCTGTTGCATCAAAAATTGTGGGTTTTAATCCTATGAGTATCTTCACGACTCAGAACGCCCACGAAAGAGGATTAGGAACAGGCGAAATCGGGAAGATCGAGATTGCAGGAGAAGACATTAGGAGTGTTGAGGTCAGAGATTTTAAACATTCAGCCGTTGCTATTGGTTTTATAAAAAGAAAAATCCCCTCGTTCCTTCACGGCTTCATCCAGAGCCAGCTGACACTCACTCCAAAAATTATATTGAATAAGTGCACCTTATGTATGGAGTGTGTAGATATCTGCCCCAAAGAAGCTGCGAAATTAGACGGGTATTTAGTTTGGATAGACAGAAGCCTCTGTATCCACTGTATGTGCTGCCATGAGGTTTGCCGCTTCCAGGCGATTAAGCTCAGACAGCGACCTCTAGGAAGAATTTTTAGAGAAGTTAGCGATTTTTTTAGAAAGGCCAAATCTTTGTTTATTTGAGAAAGGAAAAGGCTCAGGCAATATGGCTCAAAAACACGTTGCTTTTGCCCCAGCGAGTCAAA
>CAYUXD010000391.1:0-2279 GCA_964448655.1 uncultured Eubacteriales bacterium | reverse complement strand
AGATGAGCACCAGAGTAAACGGAGAGGCCGATCACATCCACATCTTCTTCTAAGGCGGTGTTCACTATTTCATCGATTGTTTTGTGAAGGCCAGTGTAAAGAACCTCCATCCCTGCCTCTTTGAGGGCGTGAACTATTACCTTTGCGCCCTTGTCATGCCCATCAAGGCCCGGTTTGGCTATAAGCACCCTGATTCTTTTCTTACCCAAAGTCCTGTCCCTCAGAAGTTATGCGCAGATAAAGGAACTTAATATTTCCCGTCAATGATTTCGGTTAAGATTCCGTGGGTGGCCGCAGGGTGAATAAAGGCAAAATTTCTCTTGTACTCGGCAAAAAATCTGGGCTTTTGATCAATCAGCCTTACCTTATTTCTTTTTAGCAGCTCCAGAGATTTCTCGCAATTTTCCACATTATAGCTTATGAGCATAACTCCTTCACCAGCACGTCTAATAAATTTAGCCACCTCTCCAGTGCCATCAAGGTCTTCCATGATTTCTATTGCTGTCGGTCCGACCATAAAGCCCGTTACTCTTATCTTCTCTGGCTCATCGACGTAGCGGTAAGCTACTTCCCAGCCAAAGGCATCTATGTAGTCCTTTTCTGCTTTCTTCACATCGTTGACAGCAATACAGATATGATCCACATAGTTAGTTTTTAGTTTTTCTGCCATTTGCGACACTCCTTTTCGATGAAAGATATAATTTTAAAAATCATAGATATATTATAAAACCCTAATTGCTCTCTTCTTATTCCTATTTTCTGGAGATGTAAGCGGTATTCCCGGTCTCAGGTGAGCCAGGAGGGAGTTTGTAAATAAGTGCGCCTTCCACCGGGCACGCCTCGAAGCATTCACCACACTGCTGGCAGAGGTCAAGTACGATGGCCGCTTTGCCCTTGTGGATCCCGATGATCCCGGGAGGACACGCCCTTGTGCAGGCTCCACATCCGTTGCACCGGAAAGCATCAACCCATGGATAGAGCCCCATGGCGCTAGAATCAGAATGGGGGTAAACACTCATTTTTGTGCCCGGAATCTGGGGACGAGCACTTGCAATTTCATTTAATATCATAATAGATGTCTCCTTTCGTTATAAAGCTCACTTTCTTAGCTACTTTCACAATCACATTTTTTCATTTCTGGCTCAGACTTCATTATGATGCAGTGTTCTTTAGCCAAAATGCAGTCCTGTTCCCATATTGATGATAAAGTCTGATCCCAGCCACATATTCAACCTATTTAGAATCTCATTCCCAAGCGGTAGCCATCCTGGATGGCATCAAGGCCGCGCCTTACCCATACGCAGTCACCTATCATAGCGGTATCAGCCTTGAAAAAGCCGTAGCTCAGTTCTTTATTGGGAACGAGACGAGCCAAGATAACCGTGTCGGCAGGTACTGTCTGGTTCTTGAATTGTTTTTTTTCTTTTGTCTTCCTTTCTACAATTGTCCAGTCCGCCACTACACCTTTATCAGTGATCTTTTTAGCCTGCCCGTAGGTTAATTGTTGAACCTTTGCCTGCCTGAGCCTGAGCCTGTAGCGCCAGATGTATGAAGGGTTGACATCCCAACCAAACCTCGGAGCAGGATCGATCATGGCCAGGTTATAATCCTTTATCTTTTCCTTTTCCATTTTTCCGACCACAAAGAGGGTAAGAGATATTGCAGCACCTGAGCCCCCGAGGATAACCACGTTCTTTCCGAGCTTTACTTTGCCTGTAAAAACATCGAACATGCTCACGACATGCGGCTTATCTGCGCCAGGAATATCTGGAACTTCGGGCTCAGCACCTGTGGCAATGACCAGGGAGTCTGGCTTTTCCTTTTCAAGAAGCTCCTTGGTCGCTGGCGTATTGAGAACGAATTTTACTCCGGACTTATCACACCGAGCCTTCATGTTATTAATCCACCTCATAAATTCCTGATCGTCCCAGTATTTGCTTGATCTTTCGCCCCAGGGATTCCGCGAAGCATAATACCATTGCCCCCCAAGGTGGCCGGTCTTTTCGTAGACAGCTACCTCATGGCCCTTTTCAGCGGCAATACAGGCTGCTTGAAGACCAGCGATCCCAGCACCAGCAACAATTATCTTTCTTTTTACCTCAGCCTTGGGGAATCCGTAATAGCCCCATTCACGCTCGCCCTCATGGCCGCAGGAAGGACGAACGGTGCAGGTGACCGGAGCATCCCGGAAAAGCCTGGCCAGACAAACCTGACAAGCTATGCAGGGAATAATGTCCTCCTGGCGGTCCCACTTAATTTTATTAGGAAGAGCAGGGTCG
>CAYUXD010000390.1:0-2298 GCA_964448655.1 uncultured Eubacteriales bacterium | reverse complement strand
CTTTTTTGTGCTGCTTCGATGAAGATTTTAAGGTTTGACTTAACCGTTTCCTGCCCTACAAATTCTTTAAAGTTTCTGGGCCGGAGACTGTCTTCAAAAAGAAGGTCTTCTTTTGTTCTGACCGGACTGAGAACAGTTTCCATCTTCTCTCCCATTCTTATACTTTTGCCATTCTTTTCAGGCTTTCTCTGAGAAGTTTTTCGAATCCAGCTTCCTTGGAAAATGCTTTTATGGTCTCTTCCACGATTCTTTCAACTTCTTTCCTTCTGAAGCCAAGGTTCATAAGAGCTGAGATCAGATCCTCTTTTTCCTGAAAGCCCTTAGCCTCCAACACCTTTTCTTTCTCTTCGAGCTTTTCCTGGAGTTCAAGGGCAATGCGCAGGGCTGTCTTTTTTCCGATTCCGGGGATGAGAGAAATACGAGCCACGTCGCTTCTCTTGATGGCATCTTCAAGATCTGATGCTTCTATTCCGGAGAGAATATTAAGGGCAAGCTTTGGGCCTATTCCCGAGATACTGATTAATTTAAGAAAGATTTCTCTCTCGTCCTTTGTTGAAAAACCGTAGAGAGAAAGGGAACTGTCAGTGACGTGGGTGTAGATGAAAAGCTCGACTGTTTCGTTGAGATCTCCCAGTTTTAAATAAGTGGAAAGGGGAATCCTGGCACAATAACCTACGCCTCCGATATCGAGGATGACTTGATTGGGAGACTTTTGAATCATGTTTCCTTTAAGGTAGGCAATCATTATCTCTTTTACCTCTCTCCTTCTGATTCCTTTATTTTTTGATGGAAAATTCTCGAGTTTAAATGGCAGAACGCGGTTGCCAGGGCATCCGACGTGTCTGTTTCAAGATTCTTATCTTTAATGTTGAGCAGTGTTTGGACCATAATCCTTACTTGATTTTTATCTGCCTGACCATAGCCTGTAACAGCTTTTTTTATCTCCAAGGGAGAATACTCATAGAGCGAACAGTTATGGGAAGCAACAGCCACCAAGATTGCGCCTCTTACCTGACCGAGAGTGATAGCTGTTTTGATGTTCTGTGCGTAAAAAGGATTTTCAATGGCCACCTCATCGGGTTCAAATTTGGCTATGAGATCATCCAAGCGTGATTTTATTTCGTTTATTTTATGGTGAAAGAGCTTCCGGCGAGAAGGTTTGATAACTCCACAATTAATGACTGTGTAAGTGTTATTGGAGTATTCGATGATGCCAAATCCTGTAGATTGGATACTAGGATCAATTCCGAGAACCCGCATAAAAATTATTTTTTAGCCAGAATATTTGGCAATTTCCTTTTCATCTATATCAAAGTTGGCCCAAACATGCTGGACATCATCATGATCCTCTAGTTCTTCCATCAGCCGCAGTAGCTGCTGGGCTTGTTTTCCCTCCAATTTAACATAATTCTTAGGAATATAACCAAGGTTGGAAGCAGCTAACTCTATCTTGTGTTCTTCCAGAGCATTGACTACTGACTCGTAATTTTCTGGTGAGGTGAAAATTTCATAGTTACTTCCGTCCTGCCCTAAATCTTCTGCTCCTGCATCCAGGACAACATTCAAAAGCTCTTCCTCTGATGCTTTTGCTTGCTCGACAACGATGTATCCTTTGCGTTTGAACATCCAGGCGACACATCCAGATTCGCCGATGCGGCCATTGTTTCTGGAAAAGATATGCCTTAACTCAGAGATTGTTCTGTTTTTATTGTCGGATAAAACTTCCACATAGATCGCCACACCACCTGCACCGTATCCTTCATAGACGATCTCTTCGTAGTTTACCCCTTCCAGCTGCCCTGTGCCTTTCAAAATGGCTCTTTTGATGTTATCTGCAGGCATGTTTACTGCCTTAGCGTCAGCGATAGCTTTTCTTAATCGGGGATTGGTATCCGGATCGCCCCCGCCGACGCGCGCGGCAACAGCTAATTCCCGGATAATTTTTGTGAAGATCTTGCCTCTTCTGGCATCCTGGGCAGCTTTTTTGTATTTTATAGAGTGCCACTTTGAATGGCCTGACATTTTATCTCCTTCCGATTAAGTCAAAAAAATTCTAACACAAATAATTGAGGCTTGCAATAAAGAGAAAATGTGGATTTGATTCATCAAATCCATATATTTAATTGTAATAAAGAAATGTGTTTTTGATAAATCAAATCCATACATTTTATTGTATGAAAGAAATATGTGTTTGATGAATCAAACACCTGCACAAGAAGGGTAACGTTTTTAATGTAGGGGCTTGATTTATCAAGCCCACATTTTTGACAGTACAGATAAATTCGCGGGGATAACAAA